>CAZFBB010000023.1:0-25668 GCA_964517235.1 uncultured Fusobacteriaceae bacterium | reverse complement strand
GCCTTTTTTTATCCCTTTAAAATTTAGTACTTATTCATTATCCGTTACTAATAACTACTAGTTACTCATTATTAATTATTTCTTGCTAATTACTTCATTGGCCAATTTTGTCCATGCATCAAGTGATCTTTCAACCATTTCATTTGATACACAATATGATATTCTAAAATATCCAGGTGCTCCAAAACCACTTCCTGGTACTATAAGTATATTGTATTTTAAAGCAATTTGTGTAAACTCAAAATCATCTGGAATAGGAGATTTTGGAAATAAGTAGAAGGTTCCTTCTGGCTTTCTTACTTCAAAACCTAGTTTTGTTAAGTGATTATAAAGAATCTCTCTTTTTTCCCTATAATCTTCTATTTCTACTTTTTCTGCAACACATTCACCTACTACCTTTTGCCATAAAGCAGAGGCACTTACAAATCCTAGTGTTCTATTACAAAATACCATTATATCAATTAATAAATTTACATCTTCTATTTTAGGACTAACTATAACATAACCTATTCTTTGACCTGCAAGTCCAAGAGACTTACTAAAACTAGTAGTTATAATGCTATTGTCATAATAATCAAGAATATTAGGAACTTCATGCCCATCATATACAATTTCAGTATATGGTTCATCTGAGATTAAAAATACCTTATTTCCACTTTTTTCTTCCCATTCTCTTAGGCCATCAGCTAATTCTTTTATTACTTCTACTCCATAAAGTGCACCACTTGGATTATTTGGTGAATTTATAATTACAGCTTTTGTTTTTTCATTAAGTGCAGACATTAAAGCTTTTTTTGTCGGCATAAAATCCGTTTTAGTAGTGTCTACTACCCTTATATTTCCCCCATGATTTTTTGCATAAAAACCATATTCAACAAAGTACGGCGCAAAAACTATTACTTCTTCACCTTGATTAAGTAAAGATTTTAATATAATATTTAAACCTCCAGCAGCACCACTGGTCATAATAATATTTTTAAATTCTACTTTAGTTTTTGTTTTTAAATTAATATGATTAGCTATCTTCTCTCTTACTTGGGGAAAACCTGCATTAGTCATATATTTATGTAAACCTTCTGTTTCCATAAGTTTATTTACTGTATCTTTAACTTTTTCAGGTGGTTCCTTGTAAGGATTTCCCAAACTAAAGTTAAATACATTCTCAGCTCCATGAATTTTTGCTAATCTTTCTCCTTCTTCAAACATCTTTCTAATCCATGAAGAATTTTTTACACTATTTGCTCCTTCTTTCCAAAACATAATAACCCCCTTAAGTAAAATATTATCAGTTAATACTAGCAAATCTAACAAAATAAGTCAATACAACATATATTTTATCTCTGATAATATTGGTATTATTACAATAAGCAAAATAAAAAATGCAAAATCTATATCAAACTCTTTTTTTAATTTTTTTCTATCACTAAACAAAATTTTTTTATATAAAATATAACTATCTTTTTAAAACAAAGATAAAAATATAAAATTTATCTTTAAAATTACTACGATTGATTATTTTGCGCATAAGATTAAATTAACATATTAATCTATCTTTAAATTTTATTTAATATAAAGATTGTTTTTAGCTCTTTTGGGAAATATAATCAAAGTGAGAGGGGTGCTAAAGTTGTTGGGAGGTACCAATATGAAACATGAACTATTCTTTGAAAAAATAGAAGAAGATTTGTATAAACTATTGTTATTTGAAGAAAATATTAAAGAGCATTCTAGACCTAATCTATATAACAAACATGAGATAGAATACTTTGAAAATCATTTTATATTAGCTTTAGAAGAAGAGTTAGTAGAAGCTAAAGATATTATTATGAAAGATGAAAAAAAATATTCTCTATATCATAGGTTAGTTGAATTTATGGAAAATTTATTAGATGAATTTTATACTCTTAAATTAGAAACTACTGGCACTCCTTAGTATATAGCTTGACCATTTAGGTCGAGCTATCTTTCAAATAAACTATATTATATATGACACTTAATATAGAAAATAATTAATAGTTAAAAACCTTTTTAAACTACAGTTCCACATAAAAAACTTATCTTCTACTAAAATTATTTAATTAATTTTACTATATAATAAAATATAATAATTTCCTAAATTAAAAAAATAAAATCATTATCAGGTTGAAGACAAACAGATAGCTTTTAAAAAATATCATTGTTTTTATCTTGATAGAAAAATTATACAAGGTTTTAGTAACATAACTGAATCTACCTTGAATAAATCCTTCTTTATTTATTAAAAATCAAGAACTACTAACTTTAATCCATAAGACTTTTGCTTATGTCAGATTTGCATATAATCGTCTTCTTAATGAAAAAATTGAATTTTAAAAGAAGGAAGATAATCAACACTTTAAAAAAGAGTTAACTTGGTTTAAAGAAATAGATAGAGATTTGAGCAATTATCAACATAAAAAGTAGAGGTAAATATTTCTTAAAATATTAGATATAAATAGGGTGGGATTTAGCCTTAACAATCATAGAAATCACTAGGTTGATACATATTAAAACTTTTTTCAAACCCCCTTATACAGGTTTAGTAAGAGAGCAGTTACAGTAATAATTTTTCTTTATTTCAATAATCTAAAGTGAAAATTTAACTATTTTCAACATTTTTATTTAAATTATTACAAAAATTATAGTTGAAAAATTTATACATTGCATTTTATAAATAAATTTGATAAAATTTTTTTATATAAAATATTATACAAATTATTCTTGAAAGGAGTCAATTATGAAAGAATATTTATTATTTTCTATAACTGGTATAAATACAATTGTTACAATACTTTTAACTTTTGTAATTTTATATTGGATATTTGTAATATTAGGATTTATTTCACAAGATATGTTAGATTTTAATTTTGATATAGATAGAGATTTTGATATAGATGGAGATTTTGATTTTAATAATTCAGAGCAAGTTGAAATAGATAATTCAGGATTTTTTAGAAAATTTTTGGAATTTTCTCATATGGATACAATTCCATTTATGGTTTATATTACCATTTATATTTGTATCTTATGGATACTTACTATGCTTACATATTATTTTCCTTTTAGTCCAAAGTCTTTTATGTCTTTCATTCTCCTATTAATTAATATGAATGCTAGTTTAATAGTGACAAAGGGGTTAACTAAACCCTTATTACCATTTTTTCAAGGATTAGAAGATGATTGCACATTTAATCCTATTGGCAAAAGAGCTATTATGCAAACTAGTTTGGAACCCAATAGACTTGGACAAGCCCTGATTAAAAGGGGAAATGGAAGTGAAATACTTTTAAATGTAATTTCAAATGAAAAACATCTTTTTAAAAAGGACATAGTACAGATAATAGAAGAAGTAGAAGAAAGAGATGTTTATTTAGTTATAAAACTTTATGAAAGGGAGGAATAATTATTTATATTTTAATGGGAACTATACTTTTTATTCTTTTAACTTTTAGAGTAAAAAAAGCAAAATTAAATGAATTAATTATAGTAAAAGGACTTTTGGGAGAAAAAATTACAGAAACCCTTGTCATTTACAATATTATCTTTCAAAAAATAACTATTATAGATAGTACTATCAAAGTTATTCCATTTAAATTTACTGAAAATTTACAAAGCAAAGATAATATCCCCTTTGAGGTTAAAGGAAAAGTCTATAGTAAAGTGACTATAGACCAAGGGATTAATTATATAAACGAAAAAAACACCAATGGAAATCTTATTATAGATTTGGAAAGTATTTTGATTGAAGTTAGTAAAATATACAATTATGAAAGTTTAGAGAGTAGAAGTAAAAATTATAAAAAAGAAATATTAGTTAGATTGAACAATATCAATAAAAATATAGTTAATGTAGAAGACATTGCTATAGATTATTTATACAAAAAAAATTAGGAGGATATTTGAATGGAAAATTTTGATACAAACCTTTTTAAATTATTAGCTACAGTAGCTTGGGGAGTTTTTGGACTACTATTTATTGGTTTTCCACTAGTTTTAAAATTATTTTACAAAAAAGTTACACAAGGAAAAGCTATAGTGAGAAATGGGCTTGGAGGTTCAAAAGTATCATTTACAGGTATGTGGGTAGTCCCTATACTTCATAACTGGGAAATAATGAATATTTCAGTTAAGAGAGTTGAAATAGCTAGAGAAGGTAAGGATGGACTAATTTGTAAGGATAATTTAAGAGCTGATATTAGAGTAGCCTTTTTCGTAAAGGTAAATGACAATCAAGAAGATGTTTTAAAAGTTGCAAAAGCTTTAGGAACTCAAAAAGCATCTGATTCTAGCACTCTTATGGAGTTTTTTGATGCGAAATTTTCTGAAGCACTTAAAACAGCTG
This sequence comes from uncultured Fusobacteriaceae bacterium, assembly GCA_964517235.1. GTDB lineage: Bacteria > Fusobacteriota > Fusobacteriia > Fusobacteriales > Fusobacteriaceae > CAZFBB01. The sequence continues at coordinate 21,308 of CAZFBB010000023.1, read as the reverse complement.
GTAAAAAGTTTGATTTTGTCCAACTTTATACTGAAAGAGTTCAATTTAAAGAGGAGATACTACAAGTTATTGGTGAAGACTTAAATGGATATAAACTGGAAGATGCAGCCATTGATTATCTAGAACAAACAGAGCTTAAATTCTTAAATCCAGATAATGTATTAGATTCTGAAGGTATCAAAAAAATCACAGAAAAAACTGCCTCTGAAATGGTTAAAGCAAATCAAATCCAAAGAGACAAAGAAAAAACTATTAAAGAACAAGATGTAAGTGCTAGAGAAGCAATTCTAGAACTTGAAAAACAACAAGCAGAAGCAGAAGCAAAACAAGAAAGAGAAATTAAAACTATACAAAGCAGAGAAGATTCTCAAATTAAAACTGTTGCTGAAGAAGAAAGATTTAAGTATGAACAAGCAAGAATTAAAACTGATGAAGAACTTTCAATTTTAGAAGAAAACAAACAAAGATCTGTTATTGTTGCTCAAAAAGCAAAAGAAGCAACTGAAGCTATCGAATCAGAAAGAGTTGAAAAACAAAGAGAATTGGAAAAGACTGAAAGAGAAAAGATAGTTACTCTTGCACAAATTGAAAAAAATAAAAAAGTAGAGGAAGAAAATAAAAATATACAAGAAGTAATAAAAGAAAGAGTAATGGTACAAAAATCAGTTGTACTCGAAGAGGAAAAAATAAAAGATACTAAAGAGTTTGCTGAAGCTGATAGAAAGAAAAAAGTTAGTATAACTCTTGCTGAAGCTGATGCAGAAGTAAAAGTAATTGATAGAATTAAAGAAGCTGAAGCTGACAAAAAATCAGCTGAGATAAAAGCTGAAAAGGATATAGTTATTGCTGAAACAAATTTAAAAACTTCATTTAAGCAAGCTGAAGCAACAAAAGTTATTGCTGATGCAAGAGCAGAAGAAGCTGCTGTTGAGGGAGTATCAGAAGCTAGAGTTATAAAAGCTAGAGCTGAAGCTATTGAAGTTGAAGGTATTGCAAAAGCAAAAGTAACTAAACTTGAAGCTGATGCAAAAGCTGAAGCTATAGAAAAAGAAGCAACTGCAATTGCAAAAGGTATTGAAGCTGAAAAACTTGCTACTGCTAAGGGAGTAGAAGCAGAAGGTGTAGCTGAAGCTAAAGTAATAAAAGAAAAAGCAGTAGCCGAAGCTGAAGGTATCAATGAAAAAGCTCAAGCTATGAAGGAATTTGATGCTATTGGTAGAGAACATGAAGAATTTAAACTTAGACTTAATAAAGAGAAGGAAATTGAACTTGCTCAAATCTCTATACAAAAAGATATTGCCCTTGCTCAAGCTCAAGTTGTTAGTGAAGGACTTAAAAACTCAAATATAGACATTGTTGGTGGAGACAGTATCTTCTTTGATAAATTAATTAAAACTATTACTGTTGGTAAACAAGCAGATGCTTTAATTGATAAATCACATGTTTTAAAAGATGTAAAAGAAACATTTTTTAATGGAGACCAAAGAAAATTTAAGGAAGAATTAAGAAATTTTGTTGATTTATTTGGCATAAATACAGAAGATATCAAAAATTTAACTATCTCTTCTGCACTACTAAACCTAATGGATAATAGCAGTAATGAAAAGAAACCCTTTATATTAAAAACTATAGAAAAAATAAAGTCATTAGGAATGGAAAATATCCCAGTACATGAATTATTGGACTAAGGGGGAAATAAATGGAAGATAATATAGAAAAAAAGGAAAGCAAAAGTAGCAAAGGTCAAGAGACCTTTGCTGCCTACAATGTTATACGTAATAGATTACTTGATACATCTAGTGAATTAAAAAGTAGTTTGGATAAACTTAATAGAGAAAGAGTTAATGTTTTTGGGGAAAAAGTTGCTAAACTTCTAAAAACAGAAGCTATCTTAACTGAAAATAACTGTATCCCAAGAGATATCGTACCCATAGGAAACAAGGTTATATTAGGTTACAATGTTCACATGGGACTAAAAAGCAAAATAAAAATTAATGACGTTTTTAGTATTTATGAATACAATGGAGAAAGTTTTAGCAAATCCGATTATTCCCTACTATTAGACGATAAATTTCTTAGTGAATTTGAAGATTTATATAAATATTATAAAGAAAGTTTTTTTACTAAATTTTTTGAAAAAAATGGATATTTATATATGGTTTTTCAAAATGGAAATGATTTTACCAATATCAAAGCCTTTAAGTGGTTTGTTAATGATGATAAATTAGAATATGCTGGTAATAGATCATCACATGAAGTTAATTATGGTTTGCAACAAGAAATAGAATGGAAAAGAACTAGTAGAGAGGATCATGTTAATGGTGAACATCCTCACATTAGTATAGAAGATAAATTATTTGTTGAAACTATTGGAGGAGATTTAACTCTCAAAATAGAAAATAATACAAATAGTGGAAAGGGAATCTATTCTGAACCAGTTGAAAACTTAGATCAAAGTCTTGATGATGGAGATATATCTTACTCAATTACAGGAAATATAATTCTTCTTAGAATTAAACCATATCAAGAAAGAAACTATAGATACTTTACTTTTAATCAAAAAACTAAAGAAGTTCATAGAATAGATAGTATTGGAAAAGCATGTATACTTCTACCTGAAAACCATGGTATCCTAGTTCCAAACGGTCTAGTTAGACAAAGTGGTGGAGGTTTTTCAAAATTTGATGTTGATTTTGAAAATGTAGTATTCAATGAAAAAAAAGTTTCTCAAAACGGAGAAGATTATCAGTATATCTTTTATAACCACAAAAGTGGAGAATATTATATTTATTCATATAATATAATTAATCAAAATGCAAATCCACCTATAATAGCCAGTGGTTATGCGCACTTTGACAATGGACACATGGCTGTTTTCAAAGCAGAATTAGAACCTAAACGTAACCATACTTTAAAAATATGGGAAACCAGTTTTTCTGCTTCTTTAGAAGTAGAAGATGAAGAAGTTAAAGGTTCTTTTTTATATAATCTTGGTAATAAGAGCATTGTAAGAGCTATTGCTGATATTACTACTCTTTACAAGTTAATAAGAAGAGAAGATAGTTACTATGGACTTTATGTTGATATAGTTAATGATACTGAAACTATAATAAACAACTATTTTTGGCTTGACAAAAAAGAAGCTTTTGGTCTTAAAGAATCTCTTTTAAAAATAAAAGAGGCTGCTACCATTGCTATAAAAGAATATGAAAAAGTAAATTTTATAAGGGAAGAAACTAAAAAGGAAAGTATAAAAGTTGAAGAGGCTTGTGAAAACATCTTAAAAACTATTAAATACACCACTTTTGAAAAAATTAATGATTTTGTTTTATACCTAAGGAAATTAAGGAAATTAAGGGGAGAAATAACAGGATTAAAAGATTTACAATTTGTGAATTTGGAAAAAGTTGAAAAAATGGCAAATGCCATTAGGGAAGCTAATGAAAAAATCAGTGATGATTGCATTAACTTCTTATTATTAGATGAAAGTCTTGGTCCTTATATTGCTAGTGTTGAAGAGTGTAAAGGTACCTTGGAAAATATTACTAAAGTAATTGATGGAAGAGAATTGGAAGAAAAAATAATAGGAATAAGTGAAGAACTAGAATTACTTATTACTATTGTTAATAGTTTAAAGATAGAAGACACAACTAAATCTTCTGAAATTATAGATAAAATTTCATCACTATTTGCAACACTTAATGGTATTAAATCAAAATTGAATAATATAGTTGAAAATTTGGATTCTAAAGAAAGAAAGAGTGACTTTTACTCAAAATTAAATTTAATTACTCAGTCTATATCAAATTATCTAAATCTTTCAGATACTATAGAAAAAGTAGATTCTTATTTGACTAAAATAATAGTTCAAATAGATGAATTAGAAAGTAAATTTAGTGATTTCGAAGAATTTATTCCACAATTAACAGAAAAAAGGGAAGAAATAGTTAGTGCCTTTACTCAAAAAAAACAAGGTTTGATTGAAAAAAAGAATAAAAAAATTAATTCATTATTTGATGCAAGTGAAAGAGTCTTTAAAGGTTTAAGTAATAGATTAAAGACTATTGATGACTTAAAAGCTATAAATGAAATTTTTTCTACAGATTTAATGGTAGAAAAGATAAGAGATATTATAGAAAACCTAATTAAATTAGGAGATGCTACAAAAGCTAGTGAGATTGAGAGTAAACTTAAAAGTCTTAAAGAAAATAGTATTAAACAATTAAAGGATAAAAAGGAACTATTCCTTGATGGAAATACTATTAAATTTGGTAATAATAACTTTTTAGTTTCAGATGGTAAAACTGAATTAACTCTTTTAAGGAAAGGAGATAGATTTTATTATCATATAAGTGGTACAGATTATTTTGAAAAAGTAGAAGAAAGTTTACTTTCAAAATATGAATATGTATGGAATCAAGAACTTATAAGTGAAAATCAGGAAGTATATAGAGGAGAGTTTTTAGCATACAATATATTCAAATCTTTTGAAGATGAAAATTCTTTAGATAAACTTTATACTTTAGGTAGAGAAGGACTTAAAAAGCTTGTAGATAAATATGTAGAAAGTCACTATAATGAATACTACACCAAAGGAGTTCATGATATTGATAGTTTAAAGATACTTGAAAATATTGTTAAAACTAACAAAGAAATTGGTTTATCCCTTTATAAACCTGAAGTTAGAGCCATGGCTAATTACCTTTGGAATTTTGGTATAGATAAAGAAGAAAAAAGTAAAATTGAAATTAGACTTAAAACACTAAGTATAATTAACAGGCATAAAAGTGGAAATTTTGTAAATATGCTCATACCTTATCTTAAAGATAGAGTAGAAGAATTTTATGAAAATAATAACTTTTTTCCTAGGGCTAATATAGAAAGAATTTCTCTCTATTTAGCTTTAGAAATTAGCTCACACAATAACTTTATCCTTAGTAAAGAAGGAGAAGAATTATACCTAGATTTTAACAACTATTTAGTAAGTATAAATGCAAAGGAAGATTTTAAACACTCTCTAGAAAAATTAAGGGGTGATTTACATGGAAGCTATATACTTATAAGTGAATGGGTCAATACTTATTTAAGTCATAAAAATCTAAATAAAAATAGTTACTTTGAAGAAGTGAAAAACCTATATCTTATAGGAGATATGGAAAGTAGAAGAAAAGTACCTGAATCAAGTCAAATAAAGATAGATGACCTTGTTGGAGTACATAAATTAATTGATAATGGTAAATATGAAGTTAATTTGGTAGATTTTTTTTATAAACTAGAAGAGTTTACAAGTAAAAATTTATTATTATTTAATGACTTCCAAAAACTTAAGAATAAATTAATAGAAGATAGAAAATACCAACTTAAGTTTAATGAGTTAAAACCAAAAGTTTTAACTAGTTTTGTTAGAAATAAACTTATAGATCAAGTATATCTTCCTCTTATAGGAGATAATTTTGCCAAACAAATAGGTGTTGCTGGTGCAAATAAAAGAACTGATAATATGGGTATGCTTCTACTCATCTCACCTCCCGGTTATGGTAAAACTACCCTTATGGAGTATATTGCAAATAGACTTAATATGTTATTAATAAAGATTAACTGCCCAACTATTGGTCATGGTATTACTAGTCTTGACCCAAATGAAGCAAAAAATGCCAATGCCAAAGAGGAACTTGAAAAATTGAATTTAGCCTTTGAAATGGGAAATAATGTAATTATCTATTTAGATGATATACAACATTCTAATCCTGAATTTTTACAAAAATTTATTTCTCTATGCGATGGACAACGTAAGATAGAAGGTATATGGCAAGGTAGGAGTAAATCATATGAATTTAGGGGCAAGAAAGTAGCAGTAGTAATGGCAGGAAACCCTTATACTGAAAGTGGAGATAAGTTTCAAATACCAGACATGCTAGCAAATAGAGCCGATGTTTACAACCTTGGAGATATGCTTAGAGAAAATAAAGAAGCTTTTAAACTATCTTATTTAGAAAATGCTATGACTTCAAATCCATATTTGAACAAATTATATATGAAAAACCAAGAAGATACATATAAACTAATAAATGCTGTTCAAGTTGGAAATAGAGAAGAGATAGAATTAGAAGGAAATTATACTGAAGGGGACATAGAAGAATATTCATCACTTTTATCTAATATGATAAAAGTAAGAGATGAAATACTAAGGGTAAATATAGAGTATATTACTTCTGCTAGTCAAAATGACAAATATAGAGTAGAACCTCCATTTAAACTACAAGGTTCATATAGAAATATGAATAAAATTGCTGAACGTATAGTACCTGTTATGAATGAGGATGAAATAAGAAATCTTATTCTAAAAGCTTATGAGAATGATGCTCAAACTTTGGCAAGTGATTCAGAAGCTAGTTTATTAAAATTTAGAGAAATTAGTGATAGATTAGATAATCCTTCTTTAGCTAGATGGAATGAAATTAAAAAAATATTCCTTGAAAATAAAAGTAATTCAAATGAAAAGGGAGTATTGCAAGTGGTAGAAGAATTAAGCAAAATCGGAATCAATTTGAAGGTATTAGGTGAATTATTTAATAAAAAATAATTAAAAGAAGCTAAGCTAAAGAGCTTAAGTAAAACTAAAACTGTAAACAAATAAAATTTTCTAAAAATAAAAACTTTATTAACTTTTTATTTAGGTGTACCTATATAAGGAATTTAGATTATTAACAAAAGGAATCTTAAGAGTTGGGAGCTCTTTGAGCTCCCCAAGAGTGACTTTTGAATTTTGATAACTATAGTGGTTATTTAATCTTATTTTTTAATATAAATTTTTGAGTTTTGCCGAATAAGAAAGGATTTATTAAGATAGATTCAAGTATATCTCCTAAAATCTTGTATTAATTTTGTATTAAAAGATAAAGTAGTAATGTTTTTTCAGAAACCTTTTACAAAAGTTTAGTATGAAGAATGCTACAAAAAGTATTTATAATATTCTTCACATAAATAAAAAATTGAAGAGTAACAAAAAGTATGGGATAATAGTAGTATAGAATAACTACGTACAAGGAGGTATTATAATGAAAAAAGTATATGTTTTAGATACAAATGTACTTATACATGACCCAAAGGCAATTTTTAGTTTTGCTGATAATGATGTAGTAATACCAATATATGTAATTGAAGAGATCGATACATTAAAGAGAGCAGATGGTGAAAGAGGTAGGAATGCCAGAGTTGTAGCCAGATCTATAGACGACCTTAGAAAAAAAGGAAGTTTAGTTGAAGGCGTTTGCCTTAATAATGGTGGGAAATTATTTGTAGAAATAAATGGTGATGTAACCCAATTACCATTTTTCATCAAAAAAGATGTAATGGATAATAGAATCTTGGCTACTGCATTAGAGGTAAAAAAGAATGCAAAAGATCCAGTAATACTCGTTACAAAAGATATAAATATGCGTATAAAAGCAGACTCTATGTCCCTCAAAGTAGAAGATTATGAAACTGATACATATGATATATCAGAATTGTATAGTGGATTTAGTGATATAGAAGTAGAAGAAGAGCCCTATAAAAAATTTATTAAAGCAGGTAGAGTAAAATATATAGAAGTATTTGACAAAGAACCTTATGCAAATGAGATGTTTAATTTAAAATGTGAAAATAAATCTCACTTAGGGGTATATAAGAAAAATAAAAAACGTTTGGAAAAACTTAATTTCTCTAGTATTGAAATGTGGGGAATTAGAGGAAGAAACAATGAGCAAGAATGTGCTGTAGAAATGCTTATGGATCCTAATATTCGTGTTGTAACCCTTGTAGGAAAAGCAGGTACTGGAAAAACACTTTTGGCTCTTGCTAGTGCTCTTGAACAAGTAGTTGAAAGGAATTTATATAAAAAAATCTTTATTGCTAGACCTATAATTCCCATGGGAAAAGACATTGGTTACCTTCCAGGGGGAGAAAAGGAAAAATTAAGACCTTGGGTACAACCTATTTATGATAATTTTGATTTCTTAACAAGTAATAAAGGTAATGAAGATAAAAAAGGTGGAGAAAAGGTTATTACAGGTTTAGAAAGTATGGGTTTATTGAAAATAGAAGCTCTAACATATATTAGAGGTAGAAGTATACCTAAAGGATTCTTGATAATAGATGAAGCTCAAAACTTAACTCCACATGAAATAAAAACAATAGTTACTAGAGCTGGAGCAGACACTAAAATAGTATTTACAGGAGATCCATACCAAATAGATAATCCCTATTTAGATGCAAACAGTAACGGACTTACATATCTTGCAGAAAGATTTAAAAATGTTGAATTAGCAGGACATATAACTCTAGTTAAGGGAGAAAGATCAGAATTAGCTGAACTAGCAGCTAGATTATTATAAAAATAATTATAAGTTGAAAAAGGGACTGTTTATAGAAATACAGTCCCTTTAAATTTTCAAAATCATTAATTCAACTAGTCTTTTATCTTCTCCATAGCCATTTTTGATTTTATATTCAGTTTCATGACTTAATTCAATAAGCTCTTTTAATCTTGCTAAATCAAAGTATTTTAGATTTTCTAATTTTTTAAAGATACCATAGGGATGCATAAAACCCTTAGAATTTTTAAAATACTCCTTATTATTGTTATATGATTTTTGAAAGGTATTATAATTAGTAGAAGAAATTAATTTACCTTTTTGAATAAGTAACTTTAATTTAAAAAGATTTTTGAACTCTTGACCTAAATTATAGAGGAATAAATGTGTATTTCCCTCTTTTTCTATATAATTAAGTCCCTCTTTTTTGTTACCTTTTATAACTTTATCTATAACTTCAAATATACTATACTCCTCTTTAATACTAATAATTTTTCTCGCTTCTACCAAATCAAATTTCCTAGTATCAAAATAATTTTTTATCTTGTCTAATTCATTTTTGACTAGTTGTATGTCTGTCCCTATCATTTCTTTCAATTCATATGCTAATTTATTATCGATACTTAATTCTTCTTTAATAAAAGAAATTGCATTTTCTCCTTGAGTACTTTCTTTTACAATAATTAATTTCCCCAACTCTTTTGCTATTCCTTCAGCTTTTTTACCAAAATTGTTACCTTTTTTTTCTATATCAATAATTATTTCTTTTTGATCCAAATTAAATTTTGTAAGTATATTTAAAAAATCTGTAAGTTTATCTACATTTTCCCCACGTTTTAATATTAATAACTCCTTTGAAGCAAACATGGAAAAAACTTGAGCATTTTCAATAAAACTTTCTTGCTCTCCCAGTGAAGCATCAAAAATCTTTTCATTTATTCCCAAATTTTTTTCTCTAATTTTTTTTAAAGTTTTATCAAACTCTATAAGTCTAGAACTATCTCCAACAATTGTATAAACCATTTTACACCACTTTTCACTTTTATTATCTACTATAATATACTATAAATAAAAAAAAGGCAACTAAGTTGCCTTATTATTAATGTTTAGTTCTTTCTTCCTTTAATAAATCTTTAATTTTTTTGTTAATAGCTCTTCTTTCTTTTGAAACTTCAGCTTTTCTAATTATGTAGTCATCTACTCTTTCTTCGTAATCACCTTTCATATTTTCAATGATTTCCAATATTTCTTCAATAGACATGTCAGTTTGGATATATGTTAAAAGGTTATCAAGTAGATCAACTCTTTTTTGGTTATCTCTTATTTTTTTATCAAAATCAGCCATTTCTCTTTTGATTTTGTTTTTTCTTCTCATATCTCTTACGATTTGTAAAACGTTACTTCTACTCATTACTTCACCCCTTATATTCATTTTCAGTTAATTATATCACTTTCTAATTTTTTTTTCTACTATTTTTTAAAAGCTGTTCATGAAAATTAACATTTTTTTAAAAAAATATACTAAAACTAAACATATATAAAAACAATTGTACAAAAATGGTTAAAAAATATTTTCATTTTTATCCCTTAACTCAATTATGTAAAATATACCTATAGGCATTTTATCTATATATAAAAATTTACATTAAAAATAAAAAAATAAAATTTAAAGAAAAATTAAAATCAAATTAAAATATACACAAGAATTTCACAGTTTAATAATATAATCTTCTTGAAACTTAAGGAAGAAAAGGAGAAATAAATAATGAAAAAAATATTAATAGCATTATCTTTATTATTAGTTGTAGCATGTGGAAAAAATGTAGAGGGAAATCAAAATGTTGATAATGTAGTTGTAGAACAAGAAGTAGAAGCAACAACAAATGAAGCAATTGCAACTGAAGAAACTACAGTTTCAGAAGATACAAGTGCAGAAGAAGTTACTGCAGAAGATGTAGTAGTAGAAGAAATTGTAAGTGAAGATAAGTAGTTTTTAATAAAATAAATACAAATACAAAATCGAGCTCAAAGAGCTCTTTTTTATTTAAATTAATTAAATTTAATAAAAATTATTATGTTTAAATAACATAAAAAGATAAAATTGTATTAATAAAACATGACATATACACAAAAAATTTCATGTTGAACTTGAATGAATAATGTGGTACAATTTTTAAAATTATTAATAAGGATGGTAGCTATGGTAGAGTTAGAGATAAAGTTCTTTAATTTATTGACAAGTGTCAATATTTTCTTATGGACTTATATTGTAATTGGAATGTTAATATTAGCAGGAATTTATTTTTCAGTAAAAAGTGGATTTGTACAAATTAGAATGTTTAAAGAGATGATAAGATTGATAAGGAGTAAAGAAAAAGCAAAAGAAGGTTTATCATCATTCCAAGCATTTTGTATAAGTACTGCAAGTAGAGTAGGAACAGGAAATATAATAGGTATTGCATTAGCTATAGGTGCAGGAGGACCGGGGGCAGTATTTTGGATGTGGACTTTTGCTATACTAGGAAGTAGTTCAGCTTTTATAGAGTCAACTTTGGCGCAAATATTTAAAATAAAGAGTAAAGATGGTTTTGTAGGAGGACCTGCATACTATATTGAAAAAGGACTAGGAAATAAAGTTCTTGCAAAAATATTTGCAGTATCAGCAATAGGATTTTTAGGGTTAATTGTTCATGCAATCCTTTCTAATTCCATAACAGAAGCACTTAGCAATGCTTTTTCTATCGATGTAAAATATGGGACAGCTTTAGTTATATTCCTATCTTATTTAGGAATAAGGGGGAGTAGAAGTAAAATTGGAAAGATATCTGAAATTTTAGTGCCAATAATGGCAACAGCATATATATTATTAGCTCTATTTGTATCAGCAAAAAATATTTCTTTAATTCCACAAGTATTAAAATTAATTTTGTCTAGTGCTTTTGGATTGAAAGCTTTTGCTGGGGCAACTTTAGGAAAAATTGTTATGATAGGTATTCAAAGAGGTTTATTTAGTAATGAAGCAGGAATGGGAAGTGCTCCAAATGCTGCAGCTGCAGCAGATGTTTCACATCCTGTAAAACAAGGATTGATGCAATCTTTAGGAGTTTTTGTAGATACCTTATTAATATGTAATGCTACTGCTTTTATGATATTATTATCGGGAAATCTTTATCTAGATCCTAATTTAAAAGGGGTTTCTTTAGTACAGGAAGCATTAAAAAGCCAAATAGGTAGTTTCGGCAGTGTGTTTATAGCAATTAGTATATTTTTATTTTCTTTAAGTACAATATATGGATGCTATTTTTATGGAGAAATAAATGTTAAATATTTAAGTAAAAAGAAAAATTCTGTTAACATCTTTAAGTTTGCCGTAATTGTTATGATACTATTTGGAGGATTAGCAAAAAGTGATATGGTATGGACTTTAGGTGACTTATTTATGGGAATAATGGCTACAATTAATCTTATTGCACTAGCACCACTTGGTAAATATGCTATTATAGCTTTGAAAGACTATAAATATCAATTAAAGCTAGGTATCGACCCTACCTTTTCTAGTGAAAGCTTAAAGGGAGTTAGGGGAATAACATGTTGGCATGATGATGAACATAACCCTGATTCACAAGATAAAAGAGACAAAATGAGAGCTTAGAAAATTGATTAATTTGAACATTCTAAGTTGTTAGTTAAATTAGGAAATTAAGATAATAGATGCCACTTCAAAATGATTTTCTATTTAAATTAGTTTTACATTTTTACATTGGAATTTTTAATTATGTTTAGCAGAATCATTAATAATATTTTAAAAGGTATTTATTATTTAGCTCCATTTTTTTAAATTACATTCTATTACTTTTGTCACAATAAAATGAGACACTCTATTTAGACATTTGGCATATGCTTCGTCTATCTTGTGTCTTCTTTTTAATTCTGACATTCTACACGCTAATTTTGCTCTCATTCTTTTTAACATCTCAAACTCCCCTATTTGACTTACCTTTTCAAACTCTATAGTCTTAAAAAACCCTTTTTTTATTAGTAAATTATTTGTCTTTTCTTCTGTTAAGTAGCATTAATCTTTTTAGGCACAGTTTTTACATTGTTTCTTTCTAAAGGAACTTTTATAATCTATGGTAGATGTAATCAATTAAAGGTAATTAATTATGACTAAAATTTTTAACAAAGATAAAATCCTTCTAAAAAATTTTCTAATTTCCTTTTTTTCATTCTGCAGTAAAATAAGGTCTTTGAACATGTTTATTTTATAAAATAACAAAGCAAAATGTATAGATATAATACGACAAAATTTAAAAATCAGTTGATTTTGAAAGAATAATGTGTTAGCATTTTAATGAATATTGTAAGTTAATCTATATTATAATAAAAATAAATATTTAGATGTAATATAAAAACTTATCAATTTGTATTTACTATGAATTTTACTATTAACATTTTCGACGCTTTTTTTAATGAAAATCCGCTTCAATTTGCTTTAAGAATATGATTCCATTGTTAGAAACACCATTTGAATATTTTAATAATAATATTGGAAAGGTTGTATTGTTGTTAGTTTTTTTACCAAAAACATTTTGACAGAGTATTATTTTAATAAGAGGGATAGGATGAAAAATGTATTATTAATTTTGTTTGCTTTGGGACTATTAACTTTTATTTCTTGTTCTAAAAATAAGGCGTCTGCTAAAAATACGCCTGTTAATGATGTAATTTTTACATTTGAGGAGCAAGAAATTTTCAGAAAATGGTCGGATAGGGTAACTCTTAGTCTTAAAGAAGTGGCTCGAGTAACTCCTGAAATTACCAAACATAAAATGGAAGTAAAGTTTGTTTTTTTTGAAGGTAACTTTGATTACAAAGCTGGAGATAAAGTAGAATTTAGGACAGAAAAAAAAGATTCTTTATACACAGTTTTTCAAAAACTAAATGGAAAAGAGAAAGATAAAAGAAGCAATAAATCACTTCATGATTTACTAAATAAATTTAGTAGTAAAGATGTTAATTTAGTAAAGGATTTAAATGCTAAATTAAAAAGTAACTTAAAAAATATATCTCTTTATGGATTTATTAACGAAGATTTTATACAATTTGGCTCTAATGAATTAGATGTTTCTTATGACAAAGAAGACACTAAATATACTATGAAGTTACGTGAATCTGATATTTTGATTAAAGATTTTTCATCTACTAATCTCAAAGAAATAAATAACTTTGTTTATAATTTTATTATAGATTATGATAAAAATACAGTTGTTTTTACACAGGATGAAAAAGATTATTTTAAAAATTGGACTAGTAATGATTTTAAAAAACTATTCCCTAATGGAACTAAATGTATTATAGATAATATTACAGATACAAAACTCGTTGCTATAATTAGTACTGTAGATGATACTCTTACTTATAAATTAACTATAAACAAAATTGAAAAATATTTTCATTGCATAGAAGAGGAAATACAAGTTGGTAGGGAATCTTCAATTAGTCAATATTCTCATAATGACCTTAAAAAATTATTAACTCGTACATTATAATATAAATAGTAAAAAGAATTTGTTATTACCTTTGTTAAGTAGTGATAACATTTTTATTTGGGACTTTGTTAATATAGAATTATACTATATCAAAGTCCTTTTTTTTAATCGAATTATACAAGATAAAATCTTCTTCTTAAGTTTAAAAAGCTATTATATCTTTTAACTAGTAAAAATCTTTTATATACTGTAAAAAAAAAGCTAATGAAATCTTTAAAAAGTTTTCTAGATACTTTATTAATCTCTAATACAACTGCTTTTGCTACATATGATAAGATTTTTATTTAAATTTTAATCAAAAGAAATTAAGAGAACTATTTGTTACAATAGCAATAAAAACCTACAAATTCATATAAAAAAATTATTAAATAAATATATTATATGTTGAAAAGTTGAATTTAGATTTATTCAGCTTTTTTATTTTTAAATAAAATTAATTTAAAAAATACAATTTTAAAATTTTAAATATATATTGATATTTCAAGGAAAAATCATAAAATCGTTGCATTTTTATCCTTTTAATGTTAAAATAGTACAAAATTGTAATCATTACAATTTTTGAAAATAAATATTATATATTATAATAATCAAAATAAATTTCAGGAGGAAAATATGTATTTATTTAATATAATATACTCTTCATCAATAGATGCTTTTATAAATGTTGGAGCTTTTGTAGGTGTAACATTATTATTATTTGGTTTTATCAATTATAAATTTGATGGGAAATTAATAGATTTATTAGAAAAAAATAAAAAATATCAAGTATTAGTTGGTTCTTTACTTGGTTTGACTCCAGGTTGTGGTGGGGCAATTATGGTCATGCCACTTTATTTATTAGGAAAAGTTTCCTTTGGTACCGTTGTAGCTACACTTATTGCTACTATGGGTGATGCTAGTTTTGTACTGCTAACTCAATCTCCTAAAACCTTTGGTTTTATATCTCTTATCTCTCTTATAGTAGCTATTATTACAGGGTATATAATAGATTATTTTAAAATAGGAAAAAGTTTACTTGGAAAAGGAAAAAGTAAATATGAATTAGAAGAAGCTCACGCTATGTTCAGAGATGAACCTACAGAATTTGAACTTAATAATGAAAATATTAATGTTGATTTTAGACACTTTGGACATGAAGAGGGAGATATTATAGATATGGCTCTTCATCATAGTGTAACTACAAAAGGTATGCTTCATAAATTTAGACACTCTTTAGGATATAAAATATTTTGGGGATTTTCTTTAATTGCTTTACCTCTGGGAATAATGAATCTTATACAAATAGACTATAACAGTATAATTCCCATAAAAAATCTTAATTATATAGGATTTTTTGGAACTATCTTTAGTATAGTTTATACTTTAATTAGTAAAAAAATATTGGCAGATGACAATCATCCCGAAACAGAAAGTAAGATAAATTCTTTAAGAGAAACTATTATACACAATGCAGAAGAAACATCCTTTGTAATCAGTTGGGTATTTATGGCAATGTTAGTTTATAACCTTTTTATTTATTTTATGGGTGGTGAAGCTGTTTTAACAGAATTTATAAGTGGAAGTGGATATATAACAGTACTAATAGCTGTTTTGGTAGGGTTAATCCCCGGTTGTGGACCTCAAATTATACTAGCAACTTTATATTTACAAGGAACTATTCCATTTTCAGCCTTAGCTGCAAATGCAATATGTAATGATGGAGATGCTTTGTTTCCACTATTGGCTATTAACAAAAAAAGTGCTCTATTTGCTACAATATATAATCTCATACCCGCTCTAATTGTGGGAACTAGTTTATATTTATTTGGTTTATAATTACTAGGAACTTAGAGACTTTCTTAAATCCATTGAGAATGAAGACAAATAAAATTTTCTTAAAAAGAAGTTTTATTTGTCTTTAATTTTAAATGTACTTATATAAGAAATTTAGATTAAGTTAACGAAAGGAACCTTAATAATTGTGAGCTGTTTGAGCTCCTTAAGAGCGAGTTTTGAAATTTTTTATATGAGTATTTAATTTTTACTGAATAAGGAAGATTTATCCGACGTAGATTCAGTTATGTCTCCCAAGACATTCTATTACTTTTGTATCAAGACAAAAGTAATGATGTTTTTTTTAAAAACTAATTATTTGTCTTTGACCTGTAAGGACTTTCTTAAGTCTTTTTTTCTTTTATATAAAAAAGAGAGAGAATCTAAAAAATTTCTAAAAGAATATTAATAGCTTTTTGATTTTTTGAAAAAAACTAGTAGAATATAATAGAGGTAATCATAGAATCTATAAAGGAGGCATTATGTTTTTATTGGGAGTTTTGAGTGGAATAAGTATAAGCATACTTACTATACTTATTTTTTTAATAATAATAAGTAAAAAACAAAAAACTATATTAGAAAAGGAAGAGATAAGCAGGGTAGAAGTAGAAGAGGAGTATATAAAAAAACTTATTAAAGAAAAAAGAGATATAATAATAAGGGGAAAAAGTATTGGATTCAGAAGTAATTATGCTAGAGTAGAAGAAGAGGTTAAAAATCTAACAGCTGAAATTGCTAAATCATACTTTCCCCAATCAAAATATCCAAAATATGAACTAACAATTGAAGAAACTCTTGAACTTAATATACATATTTCTAAAAGATTATTGGAGGAATTAAAGAAAAAAAGATATAAACTCTTTAGAGAACTTAGAATATCTCAAATTTTATATTTGAATAATACAAAAAAAAATATAATGGAAAAAGATTTTATAGCAAGATTAAATAAATACAAAATAGTAGATATAGTCCGTAGTGGATGGATGATTTACAATATTGCCAATCCAGTTTATTGGGTAAAAAAGATAGCTCTCAGAGCTAGTATGGAAGCAACTCTAAGAAGTTTTGGAGTACTTATAATTAATATTGTAGGAGAGGAAGTTACTAGTGTTTATAGTAAAAGTTTCAAATTAGCTACAAAAGAAATAGAAAAACAAAAACTTATACATAGTAAAAAATAAACTCTTTAATCTTATATTGAACTATGGTATAATTTTAGTACACATGAATAAATGAGGGGTATTATGGAAGAAGTATTTTTTAAAGAAGTAGCCAGTATTATGAAGGAATACGGT
Organism: uncultured Fusobacteriaceae bacterium; assembly: GCA_964517235.1. GTDB lineage: Bacteria > Fusobacteriota > Fusobacteriia > Fusobacteriales > Fusobacteriaceae > CAZFBB01. The sequence goes on along the minus strand of CAZFBB010000023.1, from coordinate 4,298 downwards.
TTAGTAAGAAGATTAGCGGGGTTAGGACGTATATATTATATTGAATTTCAAACAAAACCAATTAATATCGACGGAGAAATTAGAAAATATGCTATTAGTGGTTTAAGTAAAGACAAAAAAGCAGTCTATGAAGCTATGGTAAAAATACATGAAAGATTTAATTTGGATTTGAGTTTGTTAATGAAATCAAATTATAAAGAAATTGAAGAGTATCTCTTTTATTTTCCAAAAGAAAAGATAGACGCAAAATTTTCTTCTTATGTAAGTGTTTAAAAAAAGATTGAATTGGCATACAATTACTGTACAAAAGCTCTTTGGAGCTTTTTTAATTTAAGGTTTATATAATTCATGTCGATACTAAGCAGGTATAAGGAGGAAAAATGAAAAAAATATTAATATTTATTTTAATAAATTTAAGTATATTTGCTGTTAAATTAGAAGATTTAAGAATTGAACATAGTCTCATATTAGATGAAAAAGGATTTTATTCAGGAACTATATCAAAGGATAATATGGAATCAAATGTTGAACTAGGAGTTATTACAAGTTTTACATTTTTAAAAGATGGTCAAAAAATATTTGAAGTAGAAGTGAATAATAACTCATTTAATGGCAAAGGTATCATGTACCATCAAAAATTGGGCAAGTTGGAGATATTATATGATAATGGAGATATAATTGGAGTAGAGGGTAAAAATTTTTCTGAAGAGTGGAAAGACAATATTTTTTACTCTGGAAGGGAAAAAAAAGGTAGATATACTTTAATAAGTAAACATCCTCACATAGAATTTTTTGATAAGTACTCATACAATGTTCTTCAAAATTACTTTGAATTTGTTAATGTAAAAAAAGGAAAAAAAACTATTGGAAATATAACCAAATTATATATGAAAAATCGTTTAGTAAAAGAATATATTTATAATGAAGTTGACAATAAAGAAGTGGCAATAAAATATTCAAATATAGGTGAATATAATATATCTATAATGAACTATCGTACTAATGAGTTTTACACAGCTCATTATTATAGTGACAAATTAGAAAAACTAATCTTTTCAGATATTGATGGTATAATAATAGTAGAAGAATACAGAAAAGGTCAATTTTATAAAGGTTATAACTATAGAAATGCAATAAACTATACTACTAGTCAACTTGAGTATATAAAAAAAGAAATTAAAATGTATCTAAAATAAACTTAACATGTACTTTTATACTACAAATGGAAAATTTTATTGAACTTCTACCCAAATGTGCTCATATAAAAAATAAAACTAAATAAGTTCACAATAAACACTAAAAATTATAAATATTTTTTCTTCTAAGAGTAGATTTTAAAATTAATGGTTATGGATATTATTTACTCTTATTTTTTTGTGAGCACTTGATTTTTTAAGTAAGATTTATTTAAGGTAGATTTAATCGTATTTAAAAGAAGCCTTCTATTATTTTACATTAAATTAATAACAAAAATATTATAAATCAAGTTGCAAACCTTCTACCTAAAACTACCTTATTCCTAGTTTTTTTTATAAATCTTTAGCTAATTTTATTCTCATTCTTTGAATTTGAAATATATAAGAAACAATTCTTTCTCTTTTATTCTTTTCAATATTATTAAACTCTATACCATATCTAAAAGGTAATAGTTGCCCCTCATCTTTCCTTGAGACTTTTCCATAAATATCACTTATATAAATCTCATCAGTTAAAGGAAGATCAATAATAACTTCATCATTTAAATCTAAATCAGTATCTAAATCAACACTTAAACCACTACCACTAATGTCAAGAGTTTCACCTAGGGAAATTTTATTACTCTGTGGTTTTCTGAGAGATATTTTTACTGATATTGGAAGTCTATAAAACTCTCTTCTTTGCATCCTTTCAATTTCACTTGGAATTCGAAGGACTATTAAATTAAAATTATCTTCTACTCTATTTAAAAAGATTGTATTAAAAAGAAAAACTAAAGTACCTTCTTCTTTAATTACAGATATGATTTCTCCTTCATCAATTTTAAAACTTTCCTTCTTTGAATTAATATCATATAAAAATAGTTCTTTTGTATCAGAAGAGATATCCATAATTTTAGTATCAAAAAAAGTCATATCATGTTTATTTATATGCAAACCTATCTTGACCCTATCTCCTATTTTAAAATGATCTTGCAATAGCATAATAACCTCCAGCTAATGATAAATAAAATTTAAATAAAAAATAAATATATCAATATTTATACCCCTGTTCTAATATAATTATATGAGAAAAAATTCCAAAAACCAACTTAAAAAGAGATGAACTTTGCACACAAAATAATGACAATTAACTTAATTTACACATTAAAAGTTATGATTATATTAAATATTTTTAAATTATTTTAACTTCTTAAAAACATTTAGAATTTTTTATAGATTAAAGCAATTTTATCTACCTATAAAACTCTAAAAATAAATAAAAAAAATTTTTTTTGAAAAATATAGGTATATAATTGATTTAGGAAATAAAAAGTAGAAGGTAATATATATAATAAAGATTATTTACTATAAACAAATAATTTAAATTATTCTTATTTAGAAATAAAAAGTTTAGTATTAGTAAATTTAAAAGTTAATATCTATAAAAAACATCAAAATTATCGTTGACAATATACTAGAAATATTATATATTTATTTGGTAAGTTTATCATAAGTAAACTTAATAATTACTATTAGTAAATTATTATCTTTATTTAAAAGGAATTTTAGAGGTTTTTCTTTAAAAGACACTTGTTACAATTTAAGAAATGGGTTTATCAAAAAATTTTTAATTTAACTATATATAATAACTGTAAAGAAAGTTTAGTAATAGTAAGTATTTTTTTTAAAAAGAAAATTTCTTTTTGTTTAATAAAAATATTGGAGGAAAAAATGAAATTAGAAACTTTAGGAAGACATATTTTAATTGAATTTTACAACTGTAATGAAGAAACAATGGCAAGTCCAGAATTAATTGAAAAACACATGAATGAGGCTGCTAGAATTGCAAATGCAACTATAGTAGATTCGGTTTTTCATCATTTTAACCCCTATGGAGTTAGCGGAGCAGTAATTATATCAGAATCTCACCTTGCTATACATACATGGCCAGAGTATGGTTATGCTGCAGTTGACGTCTTTACATGTGGAGACAAGATAAATCCTTGGATAGCATTTGATTATTTAGAAAAAGTATTTGAGGCAGATAGAAGTGAGTCTGTTGAAATACCAAGGGGAATGGTAGAAAAAATTAAAAAATTTTCACCAAAAAAATTGGGAAAAGTAACTTTTAAACCTGAGAATGCATAATTATATTTTAAAATAATTACAATTGGAGGTAAAAATGTTAAATTTATGGTTCACTGAAAAATGGAGTGAAGAAACAAGATTTTCTATAAAAGTCAAGGAACAAATACATTCAGAAAAATCTGAATTTCAAGAGATACAATTTTTTAAAAGTAATGAATATGGTATATTTTTTACTTTAGATGGATATATGATGGTAAATGAAAAGGATGAATTTATATACCATGATATGATTACTCATGTGCCTCTAGCAACAAATCCTAATATAAAAAGAGTATTAGTAATTGGTGGTGGAGACGGTGGTACAGTAAGAGAACTTACTCGATATAAACATATAGAAAAAATAGATATGGTAGAAATAGATGAAAGGGTAGTTAGACTTTCTCAAAAATATCTTCCATTAACATCAAACAAACTAGAAGACCCAAGAGTTACTTTATATTTTAAAGATGGTTTACAGTTTGTTAAAGAATGTAAAAGTGGACAATACGATCTTATTTTAGTAGATTCTACAGATCCAATATCAGTAGGAGAGGGACTTTTTACTGAAGATTTTTATAATAATTGCTTTAAAGTATTAACAGATGAAGGTATACTTGTAAATCAACATGAAAGTCCTTATTATGAAGTATTTAAAGAGGAAATGAAAAAAGCTCATAATAAAATAGATAAAATCTTTCCTATTGCAGAAGTTTATCAATTTCATATGCCTACATATGCGTCAGGTCATTGGTTATTTGGATTTGCTTCAAAAAAATATCACCCTATAAAAGATCACAAAAAGGATATATGGGAAGATTTTTCTATAGATACTAAGTATTATAATAGTGATATACATAAAGGTGCATTTGCTTTACCTACATATGTCAAAAAGATGTTAAAAGAAGCTAAATAACTTATTATTAATGATAAAATTATTGAGGAGAAAATAATGATAGAAAAAGGAAGAGTATTTTTTACTTCAGAATCGGTAAC
>CAZFBB010000022.1:0-26266 GCA_964517235.1 uncultured Fusobacteriaceae bacterium | reverse complement strand
CTTAGTGTTTTTAGATTTAGAAATCAAAGTATCGTCAATACTAAGAAATAAAGGTAACTTATTTTTATCTGAATTTTCAAGTAATTTATCATATGAATTTTCTAATCTTCTTTTATTTAATTTCTCTTCATCCCAAGGAGAAAGAGTAAGAAACCTGTTTAAATTAGAAGGATTAGTAGTATTTAATAGATTTCTATTCAAATTTGAAAGATTTTTTTTACCTTCAAAATTAATCAATGTACTTATTAAATTCAATAAAAGTTTTGTTTGTGGCTTTGTTAAATTCAAATTTAAACTATAGTTGATTAATTTTTTCTAATAGTTTATCCTAGTGATAAAGAATCACCTTTTCGTTGTTAGTTTTGTTGAAAATAAATTTTACAACATTTTAAGGCTGATTCCTATTTTTTTTGAAAAAGGCACAAGTCGAATGAATAAGTTAAAATAAAGGCATTCTATAAAAAAAAATATTAAATTATTAAATTGAATTATTTAAATTCAAAGGCTTTGAAACATAGAAAATAAAATATTAAAACAATTCATTATAAAAACCTTGAAAAATATTATAATAAAGAGTAAAATAGATTATTGAATGAAAGGGGGAGAAATGAGACTTAGAAAAAAAATAGGGATGTTTTTTATTTTCTCATGTATAGTTCCTGTAATTATAATTTTATTATATATTTTAAATCAAAATGCTCAGAATATACGTGATGTTAATAAAAAGGAAATTAGAAAAACAGTTGGACTTGTAAATAGGATTACAAGACAAGAGATTGAAAAGGGGCTATTAGCTTTAGACTACTTGAAAAGTACTGTGGAAGATGAAAACATTGGAAAATATAAATTGCAAAATGCTCTTTATGATATAAGTGGGAACTTTTCTAACTTAACAAAAATATTCTTTGTAAATGATGGTACTGGAGAAGTAGAAGCTTATCCGAGTTCTGACAAAGATAAAAATATTAAAGGTAGTGAATGGTATAGAGAAGCTAAGAGAGAAAAAAACTATATTAGCCTCAAATATGATGGGAATAATAATGTGTTAGTAATGATAGCTCAAAGAGTGAATAAGGGTAACAGAACTATGGGTGTTGTTGCAGTAGAGCTTAATCTCAATATGGCATTTAGTGAACTGTCAAATGCACACTTTTCAAAATACACTATAATTGATAGGGATACTAGAGAAGTAGTTTTTCCAAAGGGAGAAATATTATCAGATAGTTTTTTAGTGAGTATGAGTGAAAATATAGGTACCGAAGAGATTTCAACAGTAAATGTATTTAAGGATTCTCAAGAGGGGTTAATAAACTATTATAGAGAAGAAATAAGAAATACTGACTGGATATTAGTAGGTAGAACTAGTATAGGAAACTTAAAAAGAATCTATGGTCAATCTCAATATATTCTCTATGCTTCAATAGGTATTATTATTTTATTATCAATATTCAGTGTTGTTTTACTTGATAATATAATGGTAGAACCTTTGGTAAAAGTAAAGGATAAGATGAAGCAAGCTTCCTCAGGTAATTATGGAATAAGAATATTTGTTGATAGTGACGATGAGATTGGTGAGTTATGCAGTGAATTTAACTATTTAATGAAGAAGATAAACAGAAAAATGAAAAAAATGGATGAAGGTACACGTTTAGGTCTTAGTAAAGAAGATGTTACAGATAATATTGAATTAGATGAAGCTCTAGATAACCTAAGAAATTTTGATTTATACAATGGAGTAGAAGAAGATAAAATAGAAGAGATTGTTGAAAAAGATGAAGATTTTAAAGCAAAACAAAAAGAACTTGTTCATAGATCCTTTGATCAATGGAGAGCTGAATACTATAAAACAATTGAAGCTAAGAAGAAAAAAATTGCTGAACAAGTGTCAAAAGCTAATAAAAATAGTTAATTATAAACCAGAAGGTAACTTCAAGTTTGAGCTTAAAAAAAATGACTAATTGTAAAAAATTAGTCATTTTTTCTTGGTAGTATGTTAAGTATATCATTTCACTTTTTTTTAATTTATTTTTTAAGAATATAGATTATATGAATACTTAATTGTTTTCTTCAATAAATCTCTTATGAAGAGCGTTTACTGCTGTATCAAGATTATCTTGATTGATGATACAAGAGATTTTTATTTCTGATGATGAAATCATATCTATATTTACATTTGCTTCTGATAATGCTTCAAATACCTTTGCAGCAATACCGGGATTTGATTTTATACCGACACCTACAACAGATACCATAGCAACATTTTTATTTGTGATAATTTCTTTAGCACCTAATTCCTTTGCTAATTTTTCAGTTATATTTTTTGCACTATTAAAGTCATCTTCTTTTACAGTAAAAGAGATGCTGTTTAAATTGTCATTTCCTCCTCCTTGAATAACAATATCTATATTAATATTGTTATTGGCAAGTTCTTTAAAAATATGTGCAGCAATACCGGGATTATCTGGCACTCCTTCTATTGTTATCTTTGATTCTTTATTTGAATGTGAAATACCACGAATTATAGTATTTTCCATTTTTCCTCCTTCTCTTTTTACAATAGTTCCTAAATCATCAACAAATGAAGATCTAAGGTGTATAGGCAAATCGTTTTTATATGCTAGTTCTACAGACCTACTATGAAGAACTTTAGCACCACTTGAAGCTAATTCTAACATTTCATCAAAAGAAATTTCTTTTAATTTTTTTGGGTTTTTAACGATACGTGGATCTGCAGTATAGATTCCATCTACATCAGTATAGATTTCTACAGCATCAGCATTAAGAGCAACTCCAAGAGCAACTCCAGTTGTATCACTGCCTCCTCTTCCAAGTGTTGTAATATCATTATTGTTGTTAACCCCTTGAAAACCTGCAACAATAACAATATGGTTTTCTTTAAGTTTTTCTTTTATTTTATCTGTTTCTATAGATAAAATTTTTGCTTTTGTATGATGTTCAGTTGTTTTAAGACCAATTTGAGCTGCTGTAAAAGAAATAGCTTCTTCATTTAGTTGGTGGATAGCCATAGCAAGTAAAGCTATACTCACCTGTTCACCAGTTCCAAGTAACATATCTAATTCTCTACTTCTAATATCTTCTCCAATTTCACTTGCACGTCTTAATAAATCGTCTGTCATTCCAGCTGGAGCTGAAACAACAACAACAACATCATTACCTTCGTTTCTTGTTTTTACTACTCTTTTAGCAACTGCTTTAATTCGTTCAGCATTTGCTACAGAAGTACCTCCATATTTTTGTACAATTAATGCCATAAATTCCTCCAGATTTATTCTAAATTTTCAATTATTGTTCCTGAATTATTTATTGATAGATTATGTATAACCCAATTATCTTTCAAAGTATCTAAATACAATCCCATACTTAACTTGTATTCTAAGTCCCCTTTTTTAACAAGGGATATAAGTGTTGGACCTGCTCCACTTATAAACTCCCCCAAAGCTCCTAATTCTTTTGATTTGGAAAATATATCCATAGAATTATTAATTAGAGAAAATCTATAAGGTTGGTGAATTCTATCTTGTAAACAAATTCTCAATTTATCGAAATTTTTTTGTTGTAAAAAATTAATCATAAGAGCTAGCTTTGATGAATTACTTACTACATCTTCTACTTGATACTTCCTAGGTAAAACATCTCTTGCTTTTTCAGTACTAAGTTTAAAATCAGGAATTAGAACATTAAATTTTAATTCACTTGGAAAATCTATTACTGAATAGATAACATCACCTTCATCTACAGTTGATAAAACCATATTTCCAAGTATAGCAGGGACTACATTATCTGGATGTCCCTCCATTGCAGTAGCTAAATTGATAATATCTGTAGTAGTCATTATATAATCCATAAGATAGTTTGCAGCATAGATACCCCCTACGATGGCTGCTGCACTACTACCTAAGCCACGGCTAACAGGTATATTTATAGATTTGATTCTAATAATACCACCTAAATCTTCTTTTTGATATTTTTTTAGAGTTTCAATTAGAGCTATATAAATAAGATTTTTTTCTAAGGGAATGTTTGGATTTTCACAATCCCAAAAAACTTCTATATTTCCTTTGCTTTTTTCTACAGTAATTTCATTGAATAAATCCAATGCTAAACCAAGAGTATCATATCCAGGTCCAATATTTGCACTTGTTGCAGGTACTTTAATTTTTACCATAAACTCACCTAATCCCTTTATCGTTAATTGTATAAATAGTTGATTTATAATATATTAATTGTTCTAATTTCAGCTTGCCTTTTGTTAACATAATAGATATAATAATCATAGCCAACAAAAACTATTTAAATATTTAGTAACAATATACTAAATATTTAATACTATGCCAAATATATATTTTAAACGGTACATATTTATAGTGTATATATACTAAAAAAATAACATGGAAGGAGGTACAATGTGGATAAGATATTAGACATATTAAAAGAAGATTCAAGAGTTTCTACTAAAGACATAGCAATAATGTTGGGAATGGAAGAGGTAGAAGTAAAAGCCAAAATCAAATCTTTGGAAGAAAAGAATATTATTGTTAAATATACTACACTGATTAATGAAGAAAAATTAGACAGTAAAAAAGTAAAGGCATTTATTGAAGCAAAAGTTAGTCCAGAGAGGGAAATGGGGTTTGATAAAATAGCCGAAAGAATATATAACTTTCCACAAGTGACTTCCTTATATCTAATATCTGGAGGTTTTGATTTTTTAATTGTAGTAGAAGGAGAATCATTACAGGATGTAGCTATGTTCGTATCTGAAAGATTGTCTACACTTGAGTATATAAATAGTATTTCAACTCACTTTTTATTGAAAAAATACAAAGAAAATGGAAGCATATTAGTTGGAGAAGAGAAAAAAGATGAAAGAGAACTAATTACTCCATAGAGTATTTAAAATAGAAAGGGTGTATAAAATGAATGAAATGTTAAATAAAGTTTCTAATAGATTAACTGAGCTAAAACCAAGTGGAATAAGAAGATTTTTTGATATAGTAAGTACTAAAAAGGATGTAATATCATTAGGTGTAGGAGAGCCAGACTTTGCTACACCATGGAAGATAATTGATACAACCTTTTATAATATGAAAAAAGGAAGAACTCATTATACTTCAAATTTTGGACTTGTAGAATTTAGAGAAGAAGTTAGCAATTATTTGAAAAAATATAATTTAGATTATGGCACAGATGAAATAATAGCTACTATTGGTGGAAGTGAAGGAATTGACCTAAGTTTACGTAGTCTCATAAATGAAGGAGACGAAATAATAGTTCCTGAGCCAGTATATGTACCTTATAGACCTTTGGCAGAACTGGCAGGTGCTAAAGTAGTAGGAATTGATACATCTAAAACAGCTTTCAAATTATCTCCAGAAGCTTTAGAAAAAGCAATTACTCCAAAAACAAAAGCAGTTATACTTTGTTATCCTAATAATCCTACTGGAATAATTATGGAAAGAAAAGACCTTGAAGCAATTGCTAAAGTAATACAAAAATATAAAATATGGTGTATAACAGATGAAATATATAGTGAACTATCTTATGATGGTGAACACTATTCTATAGGGGCAGTAGAAGGAATGAAAGATTATACCATTTACTTAAATGGTTTTTCAAAAGCTTTTGCTATGACTGGGTGGCGTATAGGTTATCTTTGTGCTCCTAAAGAACTCATAAGCCAAATGGTAAAAATTCATCAATATACAACACTTTGTGCACCTATTATAAGTCAATATGGAGCAATAGAAGCTCTTAAAAATGCTTTGCCAGAAATGGAAAAAATGAAAGAATCATTTTCTAGAAGAAGAAGGCTAGTATATGAAGGATTTAAAGAACTAGGAATGGAAATAGTAGAACCAAAAGGTGCATTGTATGTATTCCCAAATGTGTCAAAATATGGACTTAGTGGAGAAGAATTTGCTATTAAGTTATTAGAAGAAGAAAATGTTGCTGTGGTACCTGGAGAAGCCTTTGGACAAGGGTTTGAAGGTTATATAAGATGTTCTTATGCAACAGGAATAGAAGATTTGAAAGAAGCATTAGAGAGAATGGGAAGATTCATAAAAAAACTAGAGAATAAATAAAAACTAAAACTGGAGGTAAAATTCCAGTTTTTATTATTTCTTTATAAAATCTGTTTAAGTAAAAAGTTTTCAATTAATGAATAAAATTCATAATTTATAAAAAGAATTAATATTTAAAAACTATTTTAACCACAAGACTTACATAAATAGACTTTTTTGTAAGGAAATATGCAAATACAAGGAATGCTAACAAACTTTTTATATAATATTATAAATGAGTTTAGTTATAGGAAGTATGTGTAATTATTCCTTACTGGGAGTTGATAGAAGAAGTAAGAATTTTTTAAATTGTAAAGTTATACTCGACATTTTTTAAAAAAAAGAAAAAAACTTCAAAACCAGAGAGGAAATTTGAGTTAGTTAAGTATATTATATAAAGACTGTTAAAATAAATTTAAAACAGTAAAAAAAATGTAAAATTAACAAAATATGCTTGAATTTTTATAATAAATATAGTAAATTTAAGTATAAAATTGTTAAGGAGGGGTTAACATGGCGTTTTTAGAAAATTTAACAAAGTTGCATGAAAAAGCTGAGGTAGAAGTAAAAGAAAAGAGAATAATGAGTGGGATGGAATTACACGAACTAAAAAAAGAAAATTATGTTATCTTAAATGCTAATGATTATAATAAATTAGTAGAAGCAGTAACTAAATAAATCTTTGGTGACCGACATTTGTTGGTCTTTTTTCTTTTTTTGAATAAAAATTACTCCTTGAATATTAATCAAAAGGGGTAGTTTTTAATAATTTTTTGGAAAGTAAGTAATAAGTAGCAATAATTAGTAGAGTTAATAAATAAGTCTTAGTAGAGATTTTTCTTAGAGAAGTTATTAAAGAAAGTAATAAGAAATTTGTTGTTGATAAATTAATTAAAATGTTAGAATAACTTGGGAGGATAAAATGAATGTTAGATTAGCAAAGATGAAAGAACTTGATAAAATAGTGGAAATAATGGATAGAGAAAAATTGAATATGAAAAAGTCTGGAATAAACCAGTGGGATGGAAAGTATCCAACAAAAAGTATTTATGAAGAAGATATAAATAAGGGAGAATTGTATTTAGTAGAAGTAGGAGGAGAAATAGGCGGGTTTGGAGTAATAAATAAAAAGATAGATAAAAAATATGATAGTATAAATTGGACACTAAAAGAAAAATGTTATAGTATGCACAGGGTAATTGTTAATAGTGAGCTAGGTAAGAAGGGGATAGGTAATTTTTTATTTTTACATATGGAAAAATTGGCTAAAAATGAAGGGATTAGAACTATACATATAGATACTTATATAGAAAATTTCAAAGCTCAAAAATTATTTTTAAAATTAGGTTATAAAAGGGTAGAAGAATTTAAACTTAAAGAAGGAATGAAAAATTTTATTGCTTTTGAAAAAAATTTAGTTTAAATAATTAGTAGATAATAGTTAAAATCCTTTTTAATCCTAAATTAATACTAATTTTTTAGAAATAAATTTTTGAAAAGAAACTGTTTTTTACATAGTTTCTTATTTTCTTGTCAAAATAAATCAAAAATGATATTATACTTTAGTTCTTTACTAAAAGAATAAAGAATTTTGAGGTGTAAAATGACAAAAGAAGTAAGAGTAGGAAAAGTAATTATGGGAGGTAAAAATCCCATAGTAGTACAATCAATGGTAACAACTAAAACTGAAAATGTGTATAAAGTTGTTGAAGAAATAAAAGTATTAGCAACAGCAGGGTGTCAAATTGTTCGAGTTGCAATAAGAGATGAAAAGGATGCAAAAGCGATAAGAGAAATAAAAAAAGAAGTAAAGATACCTTTAGTAGCAGATATCCATTTTAATTATAGGTTAGCTTTAGATGTAATAGATTATGGAATAGACAAAGTTAGAATTAATCCGGGGAATTTAGGTGGAGAATATAGAATAAGACAAGTGATGGAAGCATGTAAAGCTAAGGGCATACCCATGAGATTAGGTATAAATGGTGGCTCTCTAGAAGAAGATATTTATGAGAAGTATGGGAGAGTATGCTCAGATGCTTTAGTTGAAAGTGCCATGAGAAATATTAAAATAGCTGAAGAAGAAGAGTTTTATGATATTGTTATTTCAATGAAATCAAGTAATGTAAAGGAAGTATACGAAGCGTATTCTAAACTTTCAAAACTAGTTAACTACCCTTTGCATATTGGTGTTACGGAAGCTGGAACAAAATACAGAGGAATAATTAAATCGGCTATGGCTCTTGGAGGACTATTGCTTAATGGAATAGGAGATACTATGCGGATATCTCTTACAGCAAATCCAATAGAAGAAGTAAAAGCAGCTAGGGAAATGTTAAAATCTCTTGGAATACTTAAGGAAGGAGTTGAGATAATATCTTGTCCAACTTGTGGTAGAACAGAAATAGATCTTATCAATTTAGCGAAAAAAGTAGAAGAAATTTATGGTGATGATAGAAGAAATATAAAAATAGCTGTAATGGGCTGTGTAGTAAATGGACCTGGAGAAGCACGTGAAGCTGATTATGGACTTGCTGGAGGTCGTGGAGTAGGTGTTCTATTTAAGAAAGGTTTGGTAGTGAAAACAGTAAAAGAAGATGAACTTTTAACTGAGTTACAAGAAATGATAGAGAGGGATTACAAAAATGAAGGTAGTTAGAGCAGATGAACTTGGTTTTTGCTATGGTGTAGATAGAGCAGCTATAATGGCAGAAGAGTTGCTTAAAAAATACGGTAAAATATATATATTAGGAATGCTTATACATAATCCTAATTATATAGAACGTATAGAGAAAATGGGGGCTATTACAGTTGAAGAAGAGGATTTTTTAAGGGATAAAGTAAAGATTGAAGATGGAGCTCATGTATTGTTAAGAGCACATGGTGCAAGAAAAAAAATAGCTGATAAACTTGGAAAGATGAAAATTCATATTACAGATACAACTTGTCCATATGTAACTATGTCTATGAATGTAAAATTAAAGGAAGAAGATAACTATGAAGTAATCTACATAGGCAATAAAAAACATCCAGAAGTTATGGCTGTGCTTAGTTATGGGAAAAGCATAAAAATATTTGATAGTTTAGAAGGTTTAAAAGGAGCTAAACTTGAAAGAGAGGGGAAATATAGTTTTATTGTGCAGAAAACCTTTAATTATAATAAGTTTGATGAGATAAAAACTTATGCGAAAAAGACTTATAAGGAAGCAAGGTTTAAAGATGATTTGTGTGGAGCCACTTATGAAAGGCAAGAAGCTATAACTAGATTAGCCAAAGAAGTTGATTTGGTAATAATAATTGGTGGTAGAATGAGTTCTAATAGTAATAAATTATACAAAATTGCTAAGGAAGAGAATAGTAGAAGCTATTTTGTAGAAGGAATAGAAGAAATAAAAAAAGAATGGTTTAAAGGTGTTAATACTGTGGGACTTAGTGCAGGAGCTTCTACTCCTGACTACCTAATTGATGCAGTTGAAACGTATATAAAAAATATAATATAAATAGGGGTAAGCAACCTCTATTTTATTTTTCTAAAAAAAATAAAAAAAAATTGATTTTTAAAAAATTATAATATATAATTAGTTCGAGAGTAAACGAACGAGGTGATTTCAAAAATGTATTCAATGGGAATAGAACTTATTTCTTTGATTGTGATGACTGCAAATAGATCTTATTTAGAAAAAAAGACAAAAAAAATGTTTGCAGCAAAGGGTGAACTGACTGAAATATACAATGAAGAAATAAAATTAATGGATAAGTTAGAAGAAAATCTTGATAAAGAAGAGTTTGAAACCTTATTAGAAATTTTTGCATTTAGAAGCGATGGTGATAAGGAAGGTAGTTTTGGAATAGGTCTTTGGTATTACATATTTTTAGATAAAGGAAAAAACATAGAAGAATTTTTATCTTGGGTAGAGAATTTAGATGGTGAAGAGTATTTTAAATGTTATTCTTTTGGAAGCATATTCAAATCACTAGAAGAAAAGGTAACTAAAGATAATATATTAGATATTTTAGATAAGTACAAAGTGAAAAAATCGGAAAGAATTGAGATACTAGAAAATTTTTATCTTATAGATAATAAATTAGATAAGTTAAAAAAAATTATTAAAGTAGTTTATAATAAAGTTTTTAAAGAAATAGAAGGAGAAATGGAAGAAAAACTTAAAGTTTTTTCAGATAAAATAGATAATAAAATAAAAAAAGAAGGTATAGAGTCATTAGAAATTCCAAATGTAAATAATGGAGATAAATTATATATATCTTATACTTATATATTATCTTTAATGAGCTTTGAGAATGTAAGTGTAATCGGTCGAAGACTACTAGGAGCTGGAAACAAAGATAGGTTTGGTATTGGGAATACTTTAGATTTATTAAAGATAATTAGTGATGAAAAAAGGTTGACAATAATAGAATTATTAAAAAAGAAAAAAATGTACGCAAAAGAAATAGTTAATCAATTGAAATTAGCAAAATCAACTGTATCCTATCATATGGAAACTATGCTTATACTTGGAATAGTAGAGCATGAAAAGGTAGAAAATAAAGTGTATTACAAATTGAATATGAATAAATATGAGAGATTACTAAATGAAATCAAAGATAAATTATTAAAAATTGAGTAATCTCAATTTTTTAAAATAGAAGTTCGATTAAAATAAAACAAATATAAAAAATTAAAATTTTTATTTAAATAAAACAAACTAAAAAAGGAGAAGTTTAGATGAAAATCGAAAAACTAAAAGTAAGAGGAAAAGTCAATATAATAGGTAGTAATGAAGATTGTTATGATATTATTCCACATGGAAGTGTAAAAAAATATATTGAAGTGACAGAAAAAGAAGGAATGTTATATATAAATACCAAGAATCCTCTAATTGGAATTAATTCACTATTTAGAAAAAAAGAAATAATTATTAATATAAAATGTAAAGACTTAAGCGAAGTTGACCTTGGTGGAGCCTTGGAGATTAATATGAAAAAAATAAATGGAGAAGAAATAATAATAAATAATAGCGGATCTAGAACTATGACGATTAAGGAGGTATTTGTTGGTAAATTGAATTTGAATATAAATGGAAATGGAGCTATAGAGGGAAATAAATTTAAAGTGAAAAAAGCAAGAGTAAATATAACTGGTCATGGAGAAGTTAATATAAATTGTCATGAAGAGTTAGAAGGGTCTATAGTAGGAGCTGGAAATATCTCTTATTTAGGAGAGGCAAAAATAGTAGGAAGTAAATTATTTGGTCTTAGAAAAATGTCAAAATTAAAGGAGATGGGAGTTTAAAATGAATAAGAATATTAATATATTTATATGGGGAAGATTTATTTCTATATTGGGGTCGATGATACAATGGGTAGCACTACCTCTTTATATACTTGATAAGACAGGAAGTCCAAGTGCAATGGGAATATTATTTGCAATAACAGCAATACCAAAATTATTAATATCTCCTTTTGCTGGAGCAATTGCTGACAAGTGGAACAGAAAAAATATTATGGTTATAACTGATTTAATAAATGGTTTTTTAACACTTGTACTCTATGGCTACCTTGTTAATTTTGAGTTTAATTTAGCATATTTGATTATAATACGTATATTTATAGATACTGTATCAACTGTGTTTCATACTTCTACTCAAGCTCTACTACCTGAATTATGTAGTAAAGATCAACTAACAAAAGTAAATTCTGTAAATGGTTCTTTGCAAGCTTTTGCAAACTTAATGGGACCTATTTTGGGAGGAATACTATATGCATATTTTGGCATAGGAATAGTAGTCATTTTAAATGCCTTATCATTTATAATAACGGGAATTATGGAAATGTTAATTAAATATGATAATAGTAACAAAAAAAATTCAGAAAAGTCTATAACAATTAAAAGTGTAAAAGAAGATATGCTAAGTGCTTATAATTATTTGAAATTAGATAGGGCTTTTTTATCAATATTTATATATATTGCTTTAATAACATTTATGACTCAGGGAATAGGAATAGTAGTAATGCCTTATTTAATGAGAACTTTATTAAAAATGTCTCCTCAGAATTATGGTTTTATACAAATAATGCCAGTAATAGGAATGATAATAGGAAGTATATTTTTACAGAAAAAAAATAATAAAGAAAGTAAAAAACTATCTTATATTAGTTTCTTTATGAATGGATTAATAGCAAGTGTATTTGGAATTTTAGTTTATCCCACTTTATTATTTTTGTTTAAAGAGAGTTTTTTATTGAAAAATATAACTTTTGGTCTTGTGTTTCTAATGTTAGGAGTAGTTAATGCAATGATAATGGTAGGTTATAATGTAATGTATCAAGAAAGGGTGTCAAAGGAATTTTTTGGGAGAGTAACAGCATTAGAACTTATGATTACACAAGGTTTAACACCTATAGGTCTTTTGATTTCCAGTTTTTTAGTTGAGAGATTTTCCGTATTTGTTTATGTAAATATAGCTATGGTTTTTGCATGGATAACTTATTTTAGTACAAAGAATAAATTTAAGAAGGTTTTTGTAGAAGAGGAAGTAGAAGTTGAAAGGGAAGAAGTTTTCTCTACTGGAAATTAAGAAATTTTATGTATATAAAATCTTCAAAAAAGGGTAAGACCAACCTGGGCGAAAGTTGGTCTTAAAGGGTATATAGGGTATATAATTATATATCTGACATCTTTATTATAATCTCCAAAAATATAAAAATCAAGTTTTTTATATAATTTTTTTTAAAATTTTATAATCAAATTAATTTTTTATTGTTTTCGGGTATAGATATTGTCAAAATCACCGTAACTACAAAGGGTATAAGCCAGGGAAATCCAGTGTTGGAAAGAGGTAAATAACTATAGATTATCTTCAAAATTTCCCAATGGATATATTTTACTCCAATTTGTATAAAACTTATTGTTAATGAAACAATAACACTATTTTGAAAAACTCTTTTTCTTTTTATTCCTAAAATATGCAAGGTTATTAATACGATAGTTATAGGGTACAAAACTGTTAATATAGGTACACTAATTTTTACAATCATTTCTACGCCAAAAGTTGCTACAACAGTTGAAAAAGCACATGTTATAATAACTATTTGTTCATAGGTAAATCTAGTTATCTTGCTGAAATAGTCTCCGACAGTTGCAGTGAGTCCAATAGATGTTGTTAAACAAGCAAAACTAACACATAAGCCCAAAATCACCCTTCCGCTAGAACCTAAAATAGTAGAGGCCAAAGTACTAATTAGGAGGGTTTTTTCTGTATCTGTAGGTAAACTTTGACTAAATCTACTTCCCAAATATAATAGACCTCCATAAACTAGAATTAAACCTGTAGCAGCTATTAAACTAGCAAAGGTTAAAACTCTCTTTTTTTCTTCTTTACTTTTATAACCCTTATTTACAATTGCTCCAAGGACTATAGTAGCTAAGATACCAGAAGCGAGAGCATCCATAGTTTGATATCCTTCCATAAAGCCAAATGAAAATGGATTTTCCACATGTGTAATAGATACTATATTTGTGTCACTGATAATACCCTTTATTATAAGTATAGAGAGAAGAATTAGTATAAGTGGAGTTAATATTTTTCCAATATTATCAATAATTTTTGATGGTTTAATAGTAAAAAAAAGTGTGATGGAAAAATACACAATAGCTACTAAAAAAATACTTAAATTTGGAAAAAATGGTTTAACACCTAACTCAAAGGTTGTAGCTCCAGTTCTTGGAATAGCAAGTAATGGTCCGAGAGCTAAAACTAATAAGGAAGTATATATTATCGAAAAGTTTTTAGAAACTCCATTTGAAAATTCTCTTAATCCCCCAGCTCTACTAAGGGCAAGTATACCTAAAAGAGGCAAACCAATTCCAGTTAGAAAAAATCCCAATAAACTAGGTAACCAATCTTTACCAGCTAAAAGGCCTATAGAAGGTGGAAATATTAAGTTTCCTGCTCCAAAAAACATTGCAAATAGAGCAAGACCAATAACAATAAAATCAACTTTTAAATTTTTATTTTTCAATTTGTGCTCCTTTAAAATTAGTTTTCCCTTTATCTTTTAAATAAAATTCTTTAAAGTAAGGTAGCATTTTACACCAATCTCAAAAGGTTTCCCAATCTTCTTTCAATTTGTGGTGTTTTCCTTGTTTGTATATAGTTTTTAGTTGCAGGTAGTTTGATATAACCCTCATGGCTTGTTCGAAATAGAGGGGAGTATTTGAAATTTTCTTCTATATCATAAACTACCTCGTTAAAAAATTTTAGTATATTACTCCCTACTTGTATAAAATTTTCAGACTAAGTATATCACAAAAGTCTAAAGTGTACAAGGAAATATACATGTGAACCGATACACCTTTCCTTTGAAAACCTTGCCATTTTAGTGTATATATGCTATAATTCCAGATAGCTTATTGTAAGCTAGGTGAAAGGAGCAAGTATGAAAAAAGAAACTTGTGTTGTAGTAGGTGGACAGGCAGTAATTGAAGGTGTAATGATGAAGAGTCCACAAGGATTAGCAACTGCAGTGAGAAAACCAAATGGAGAAATTGTATATAGAAAAAGAAAAATAGGAAAAAGTCAAAAAGCTCTTGCCAAAATACCCTTTATTAGAGGAGTTGTGATATTATTAGAAAGTTTGTTTGTAGGTACGCAAGAACTAACTTTTGCAGCGAATCAAAGTGGTGAAGAAGAAGAAGAAATGACAAAATGGCAATTAATTTTTACACTAGGAATATCATTGACCATAGGTGTAAGCTTGTTTATGGTACTACCATCATTGATAGCTGGGTTTGTTTTTAAAAATAATTTAGCCTATGCTAATATTTTAGAAGGATTTATAAGAGTAGTAATATTTATTTCATATATATATATCATATCTTTTTCAAAGGATATAAAAAGAGTATTTGAATACCACGGTGCAGAACATAAATCTATTTATACCTTCGAAAATAATGAAGATTTAAGTATAGAAAATGCTAAAAAGTACACAACTCTACATCCAAGGTGTGGGACGAGTTTTTTATTTATAGTAATGCTTTGTAGTATATTTGTATATTCTATTGTAGATAGTTTTATTCCCCAACCAGAATCTTTACTTTATAAACAACTATTAAAAGTAGTAATAAGAGTAGGATTTATGCCTATTATAGCAGGCATTTCATATGAAATACAAAGATATAGTAGTAGACATATGAATAATCCCCTATTCAAATTTTTAGCTAGTCCAGGTCTTGCGTTACAAAAGATAACTACACAAGAGCCAGATATGAATCAATTGGAAGTGAGCATGGTAGCATTAAAAGCATCATTAAATGAAGAAATAACTAATGGAATAGAAATAGAGGAGGAAAGTAATTAATGTTTGATAAATTAGATGAGGTTGTTCTTAAGCATAAGGAGATTACGGAACAGCTTATGAATCCAGAGGTTGCAGGGAACCCCAAAAAACTTATGGAATTAAATAAAGCTCTTGCAAGTATGAATGAAATTGTTGAAAAATATAAAGAATATAAAACTTTAAAAGATGAATTTTTATCTCTTAAAGAAGATATAAAGGAAGAATCAGATCAAGATATGAAAGATATGATGTTAGAAGAAATAAGAGATATAGAAGATCAATTACCTTCATTAGAAGATGAATTAAAAATCTTATTATTACCAAAAGACCCCAATGATGATAAAAACGTTATTGTTGAAATAAGAGGTGGAGCTGGAGGAGATGAGGCTGCACTATTTGCTGCTGATATCTATAGAATGTTTACTAGATATGCTGAAAGAAGAAGATGGAAAGTAGACGTTATAGAAAGAAATGAAATAGGTGTTGGTGGACTTAAAGAGATAGTATTTTCTATTCAAGGTCAAGGGGCTTATTCAAGGTTAAAATTTGAATCTGGTGTGCATAGGGTACAAAGAGTGCCAGCAACAGAATCACAAGGAAGAGTTCATACTTCTACTATAACAGTAGCTGTGCTTCCGGAAGTAGAAGATGTAGAAGCAGTAGAAATTAATAAAAATGACTTAAAAATAGATACATATAGAGCTGGAGGAGCTGGAGGACAGCACGTAAATATGACTGATTCGGCAGTTAGAATAACTCATTTACCTACTGGAACTGTTGTACAGTGTCAAGATGAAAGATCACAGCTGAAGAATAAAGATAAAGCAATGAAAGTACTTCTTTCTAAATTATATGAAATGGAACTTGAAAAACAAAGAAGTGAAAATGATAGTCAAAGAAAATTACAAGTAGGAACAGGGTCAAGGTCGGAGAAGATAAGAACTTATAACTTTCCACAAGGAAGGGTAACAGACCATAGAATCAAACTTACTCTTCATAGACTAGAAGCGGTGTTAGACGGTGATTTGGATGAAATTATTGATGCATTAATCACCTTCGATCAAGCAGATCAACTTAAAAACTTAGGTGAATAATTTTGGGATAAGAGGGCTAACCTCTTATTCTTATTATTGACAATTAATAATTAATAGTTAATAGTTAGTGTAAGGAGATAAGATGGATAAACTTCAGGATATATTGGAATTTAGCTTTAGATACCTTGAAAGAAGAGGTGTAGTAAAAGCAAGACTTGAAAGCGAAAAACTTCTTTCTCATATACTTAATATGGATCGTATTATGCTTTATGCTAATTTTGAAAAATTACTTGAAAAAGATGAAAAAGAAGCTATTAGAAAAGCTTTGAAAGTAATGTCAATGAATAAAATTGATTTTGAAGGTTATATAGCTAAAGCTAATAATATGAACTATGGTGAATATATGGAAGAAAAGGAAAATTTTCAAAAAGAAAATAAAGAATTATTAATTAAGAGTATAGAGTACTTAAAAAATAAAGGGGTAGAAAATTACAAATTAGAGTGTGAAATCATTTTTGGTCATATACTTGGAATAGAACCTATACTAGTCAGTCTTAATCTTAATAGAAGGATAAAGGATGAAGAAAAAGAGACGATTCGTAGGATGTTAAAGGAAAGAGGAGTAGAAAAAAGACCAGTACAATACATAATAGGTAAAGAGGGTTTTTATGGAAGAGATTTTTATGTAGATGAAAATGTGCTTATTCCTCGTCCTGAAACAGAATATTTAGTAGAAGAATGTATAAAAAGAATAAAGGAAAAATCGTATAAAACAGCTCTTGACATAGGTGCTGGAAGTGGTGTAATTGGTATAACTATTGCTAAAGAAGTAGAAGAGATAAAGGTACTTGCTTGTGATATTAGTGAAGCTGCTTTAGAAGTAGCTAAAAAAAATGCAGAAAATCTAGAAGCTAAAAATATAAAATTTTTAAAATCAAATGTATTTGAAAATATTAATTATAAGGAATTTGACCTTATAGTAAGTAATCCTCCATATATACCAGAATATGAATATGAAGAATTACAAATAGAAGTAAGGGAGCATGAACCAAAACTTGCTTTAACTGCAGAAAAAGATGGGTATTATTTTTATAATTTAATATCATATTTAGCTTTGGGATACTTAAAAAGCGGAGGAACTTTAGCTTTTGAAGTTGGTTATAACCAAGCCATAAAAGTAAAGGAGTTCATGGAAAAAAATGGTTTCGTAAACCTTTCTATACTAAAAGATTTAGAAGGTATTGAACGTATAGTGATAGGAGAGAAGAAATAGATGAAGTTAAAAGACTATAATTATCATTTACCAGAGGGATTAATTGCTCAAAGTCCTCTTGAACCGAGAGATTCTTCAAAATTAATGATAGTTAATAGAAATGAGAAAAAGTTAGAGGATAAAGTATTTAGAGATATAGTTGATTACTTTAGAGAAGGAGATGTTTTAGTAAGAAATTCTACTAAAGTAATCCCAGCAAGACTCTTTGGGGTAAAGGAAACAGGTGGGATTTTAGAGGTGTTTTTGTTAAAAAGATTAGAACTTGATAGATGGGAAGTACTCTTAAAACCTGCGAAAAAGTTAAAACTTAATCAAAAATTATATTTTGGAAAAAATAGAGAGTTAGAAGCAAAATTAATTGAGATAAAAGATGATGGTAATAGAATTTTGGAATTTTCATATGTTGGAATATTTGAAGAGATATTAGATAGATTAGGCCAAATGCCTTTACCTCCATATATAAGTGAAAAACTTGAAGAAAAGGATAGGTATCAAACAGTATATGCTGTAAAGGGAGAATCTGTTGCAGCACCTACAGCTGGTCTCCATTTTACAGAAGAATTATTAGAAGAACTAAAAAATAAAGGTGTAGAAATAGTTGATGTTTTTTTAGAGGTTGGTTTAGGAACCTTTAGACCTGTACAGGTTGAAAATGTTCTTGAACATAAAATGCATAGTGAATTTTTTGAAGTACCAAAAGAAAGTGCAGATGTAATCAATAAAGCTAAAGATGAAGGTAGAAGGGTTATAGCAGTTGGAACTACAAGTATTAGGACTCTTGAATCAGCTGTAGGAAGTGATGGAAGGGTAGAAGGGAAAAAAGATAATACAGAGATATTTATTTATCCAGGCTATGATTTTAAAATTGTAGATGGGCTTATAACAAACTTCCATTTGCCAAAATCAACTTTGTTAATGCTAGTTTCAGCTTTGGCTTCAAAAGAATTTATATTTGAAGCATACGAAAAAGCAGTTAGAGATAAGTATAGGTTTTTTAGTTTTGGAGATGCAATGTTTATATTCTGAAGGAGAACAAAAGTATGGAAAAAATTGAAAAAGTAGAAAAAGTAATTGAAATGTTAAAAGTTCAAATAGCTGGGGTTAATAGAGAACTTTCAAAGGAATTTGGTTTGTCAAAAACAAAAAAAATGAAGTTGGAATATGAAAGATTAGATAAACAGAAATCACTTGATAATTTGGAAAAGTACGTAAAAAGATTAGAATTAATTGAAAAGGTGAAAAGATATGAGAATAATAGCGGGAGAAGCAAAAGGTAAAAGAATAAAAACTAGAAAGGGAGTAGAAACACGTCCTACTCTTGATAGAATAAAGGAATCTTTATTTGGTATTCTTAGTCCATATATAAATGAAGCTAGATTTTTAGATTTGTTCAGTGGGTCTGGGAGTATTGCCCTTGAAGCTCTTAGTAGAGGAGCAAAAAAAGCAATAATGATAGAGAAAGACCCAGAAGCACTTAAGTATATTATAGAGAATATAAATTCTTTAGGATTTGATACTAAATCTAGAGCATATAAAAATGATGTGTTTAGAGCTATAGAAATTTTAAGTAAAAAAAGAGAAAAGTTCGATATTATCTTTATGGATCCTCCATATAGAGATGAAGTATGTACGAAAGTAATAAAAGCTATTGAAAAAGGCGGAATACTTGAGGAAAATGGACTTATCCTAGGAGAACACCATATAGCAGAAAAGATGCCTGAAGCTATAGGGAAATACAAAAAAGTAGATGAAAGGGTATATAAAACAAAAGTTATTACTTTTTATCAATAAAATCTTCCAACTGGAAGATTTCAGGTTGAAGACAAACAACTAGTTTTTTGAAAAAACATCATTACTTTTGTCTTGATACAAAAGTAATACAACGTCTTAAGGACATAACTGAATCTATGTTAGATAAATCTTCCGACTGGAAGATTTTATTTTTTTGAAAGACTAGTTAAATTTTCAAGAATATAATTCTTTGTATCTTCTAAACTATGAATTTTTCTATAGGAATAAATATTTTTATAAGCAATAGAAACATCATCAATATCTTTTATAAATTCTTTTATAAGCATATTAGTATCGTTATTAACTATAATATAATAAGGATTAATAATATGAAGTCTTATTCCAATAATCTTTGACCCTTTTCCCTTTTGACTGTATATTTTTTCATAAGAAATATGTGGACTAAATGATTCTAAATCTTTAAAGACAGGTTTTAGTACTTTATTTTCAAAATCATAAAATCGAAGATACTTTTTTTCTGGAAGTTCTAGTTGAGCTCTCAACTTATCAAGTGAAATTTCAAATATAATTTCTTTTTGAGGTAAAATAGATTTTGAAATTAATTTGAAAAATCTATATGAATAATTAGATTTAAACTGAATAACTGTAAGAATACGTACTCTACTAAAAAAATTACCAAAATCATAAGATAATCGCAACTCTTCTGAAAGCTTATAAATTATTTTATTATCTTGAAAAACAACAATGTCAAAAATATTAAAATATAAAGAGGTTAATTCTTTTCGACCTTCATAAATATAAATGCTAATAGCTTTTTTATTTATATTATTAATACACTTCTTTAGCTCTTCTATACTTACTCTAAAAACTTTAGGATTAAAATCTACTTGAGTATACTCCTTTTCTACTTCAAAATACTTTAAAAATACTCTTAGTATATCTTGTTCTTTTTTAGTTAGTCGAGGGGTAATTTTTATTTCAAAATCATACTTATCCAAATTAAAATTTTCTTTTTTTAAAAAATAATACATTTTTTCTCCTGTTATGAAAAAAATAAACATTTTTATTTATAGACGATAAAATTTAAATTTATTTTTCTAAATAATAAAGTTTACCTTTATTTTTAAGTGAAATCAATAGTTTATAAACGAAAAAATATCTAAAAATACCCTTTTGCAAGGTTGTGTTAATGGGTATATATTAAACATATGAAAAGGAGGGGAATTATGAGTTATGTTAAATTAGCAAGAGAGATAGTTCAGTTAGTTGGAGGAAAAGATAATATTGGTAGTTTAGCTCACTGTGTAACAAGACTCAGATTTAAATTGAAAGATGAAGGAATTGTAGAAACAACAAAAATTAAAGAACTAGACGGAGTAGCAACAGTGGTTCAAAGTGGTGGTCAATATCAAGTAGTAATAGGAAATCATGTACCAGAAGTTTATAAAGATGTAATGGGAGAAGTAGGAAACTTAGAAAATGACTACGAAGAACCCAAAGGTAAAATGTTAGATAGATTTATTGATGTAGTTTCGGGAGTATTTACTCCAGCTTTAGGTGTATTAGCTGCCACAGGAATGATAAAAGGATTAACAGCATTACTTATGGCTATGGGACTTATAAAATTTGGTGGAGGAACTTACGAGATTCTTAATGCTACTGGAGATAGTTTCTTTTACTTTTTTCCAATATTTTTAGGGTATACGGCGTCAAAAAAATTCAAATTAAACCCATTTGTTGGAATGGTCATAGGTGCCTCATTAGTTTATCCAAATTTAGGTAAGTTGATGAGTGGAGAAGTTTTATATATGATTTTTCAAGGAACAGTTATAACATCACCAGTATATGTTACTTTTCTTAATATACCAGTAGTTCTTATGAACTACTCTTCAAGTGTAATACCTATAATACTAGCTGTATTTGTTGCAAGTAAAGTAGAAAAAAACCTAGATAAAATAATACCAAGTGTAGTAAAAACATTCTTACTGCCATTTTTTACGTTATTATTAGTTGTACCAACTACACTTATTATAATAGGACCTATTGCTACTTGGACAGGACAATTACTAGGACATTTAACTATGATAATTAATGGATTTAGTTCGATATTACTAGGATTGTTTATAGGAGGGTTTTGGCAAGTATTTGTTATATTTGGTTTACATTGGGGACTTATACCACTTATTGTAAACAATCTTGTTGTACTAGGACAAGACCCAGTTATAGCAGGAACTTTTGGAGCTTCATTTGCTCAAATTGGAGTTGTTTTGGCAATAATAATTAAAAGTAAAGATAAAAAACTTAAGGCAATGGGGATACCTGCATTTATTTCGGGAATATTTGGAGTAACTGAACCAGCTATATATGGAATAACATTACCTAGAAAAAAGCCATTTGTAATTTCTTGTGTGATAGGGTCAATAGCTGGAGGTATATCTGGATATTTTAACGCAAAAGTATTTATGATGGGTGGACTAGGAGTTTTTGCCCTACCTACATATATTCACCCAAAAAAAGGTATAGGTATAGAGTTTTGGGCTTCTGTAATATCTATGGTTGTTGCTTTTGTTTTAGGGTTTATAGCAACATATGTATTATGGAAAGAGGAAGAAAAGCCAGAAAAAAAATTGAAGGAAAAAGTAAAAGATACACAAATTTTTAGTCCTATAAGAGGTTTTGTGAAAGAACTTAAAGATACAAATGATGAAGCATTTGCTTCTGGATCACTTGGTAAGGGGGTAATGATAATTCCTTTAGAAGGCAAAGTATTAGCACCTATTAGTGGAGTGATAACTTCCTTTTTTCCAACTGGTCATGCAGTTGCAATAGAGGGAGACAATGGTGAAGAGGTACTTATTCATGTAGGCATAAATACAGTTGAGTTAGAGGGGAAATATTTTCATCCTAAAGTAAAAGAAGGAGATAGGGTAGAAGTTGGAAAGTTATTGCTTGAGTTTGATATAGATGCAATTAAGGAAGAGGGATATTTGATAGATACACCAATAATAATTACAAATAGTGATAATTACAAGGAAATAAGTAAGATAAGCACTAAAGAGAAGATAAATTTTGAAGAAAGTTTACTTAGTATACAAATATAAGGAGGAAGAAATATGAATAATAAAGAATTTCCAAAGGGATTTTTATGGGGAGGAGCAGTAGCTGGTAACCAGTGTGAAGGAGCTTATGATGTTGATGGAAAAGGGCTTTGTATAGCAGATGTATTACCAGGTGGAAAAGGTAGATTTGAAACTATGATGAACCCTGAATTTGACTTTAGTATAGATAAAGAGAAGTATGTATACCCTAATCATACTGGAATAGATTTTTATAATACATACAAAGAAGATATAGCTTTGTTTGCTCAAATGGGATTTAAAGTTTTTCGTTTTTCTATTAGCTGGAGTAGAGTCTTTCCTATGGGTGATGAAGAAAAAGCAAATGAAAAAGGGTTGGAATTTTATGACAAGGTAATAGGTGAGTTGTTGAAATATAATATAGAACCTTTAATTACTATTTCTCATTATGAAATGCCTCTTAATTTAGTAAAAAAATATGGTGGATTTAGGAATAAAGTATTAATAGATTTATTTGAAAAATATGCAAAGGCTATTTTTGATAGATATATAAATAAAGTAAAGTATTTTTTAACTTTTAATGAAATTAATAGTGCATTCCATTTTCCATTGTTTTCCTTAGGGTTTAATGGAAAAAACAAAGAAGAAATATATCAAGGGTTACACAATCAGTTTGTAGCAGGAGCAAAAGCTATAAAGTATGCTAAGAGCCTTAGAAGTGATGTGCAAATAGGGTGTATGTCAATTGTACTTCCTATGTATGGGTATGATTCAAATCCAATTAATCAAAGGGAAGCTCAAAAAAAAGAGATGGAATTTGTTGATTTTCCATTAGATGTGCAAGTAATAGGAGAATATCCTAGCTTTATAGAAAGTTACATGAAAAAAGAGGGAATGAATTTGGATAGAAATGCAGAAGAGTTAGAGTTAATAAGAGAAAATACAGTTGATTTTATTTCTTTTAGTTACTATATGTCTGGGACAGTAACTGTAGATGAAAAAATTAATAAGAATGGAGGAAATATGCTTGTAGGAGTCAAAAATCCATTTTTAGAAACTAGTGAGTGGGGTTGGGAAATAGATCCATTGGGTTTAACTATTATAATGGAAAAGCTATATAACAAGTATAGAAAGCCATTGTTTATAGTTGAAAATGGGTTAGGTGCAAAGGATAAAGTAGAAGAAGATGGAAGTATAATCGATGATTATAGAATAGATTATTTTAAAAAGCATATATATGCAATGAAGGAAGCAATAGATAATGGGGTAGAAGTAATGGGGTATACACCTTGGGGATGTATAGATCTTGTAAGTGCAAGCACTGGAGAGATGTCTAAAAGGTATGGCTTTATATATGTTGACAAAGATGACAATGGAAATGGAACGAATAAAAGATATAAGAAAAAAAGCTTTGAATGGTATAAAGGTGTAATTAGCAAAAATAGTTTATGAAAGTAAAGGACTAATTCTTTAAATAAGTAACTGTTAAAATAATACTTTGAAATTTGCATAATTTTCCTAAAACTTTGTAAAAAAAGAGAAGAAAACTTTACAAATTTATATTTAAATGCTATATTGTTTAGTGTATGGGTAAAGAAAAAAGTTAAATTTTTCTTTTTAAAATATTTTTATTTGCAAAGTTTTTTGAAGTTTTTTAAAAAATGTTAAAAAAAATAGAATTATTTTTTAACAAAAAAAGTTCAAAATTTTTTCAAAAAAAGATATAAAACTAATCAAAAAATTAATTTGTACATAAATTTCACAATATAAAAATGGTTTTTGTCAAAAAAAAGACATTACTGTCTGAAAAAACACAGATGAAAAAATAATTAAGTGAAAAAAAGTTCTTGACGAAAAGTATAGTATATGTTATATTTATTCACGTAAGAAACAAGTGAAAAAAAATACTTACAAGTTTTTTCAAAATCTTTCCTAAAAAGATAATGTATTTTTCGAACAGATTTTGTTTTTTTTGAAAAAAACCAAGTTAAGCATTTCACTATTTAATTTTTATATATCCGAGGAGGCTAAGATGTCAAAAGTAACAACAGTTGAAGAATTAAAAGCAAAAATCGAGAGCATTAGAAAAGCTCAAAAAGAATTCGCTACATTTTCTCAAGAAAAAGTAGATGAAATCTTTAGACAAGCAGCACTTGCTGTAAACAATGCTAGAATCCCATTAGCAAAAATGGCAGTAGAAGAAACTGGAATGGGAATCGTAGAAGACAAAGTTATAAAAAACCACTTTGCTTCAGAGTATATCTATAACCAATATAAAGATGTAAAAACTTGTGGAGTTATAGAAAGAGACGAAGCATACGGAATAACTAAAATTGCTGAACCAATAGGAGTTGTTGGAGCTATAATACCTACAACTAACCCTACATCAACTGCAGCATTTAAAGCATTAATCTCATTAAAAACTAGAAACGCAATTATCTTCTCACCACACCCAAGAGCAAAAGAGTGTACTATAGAAGCTGCGAAAATAGTTATGGAAGCTGCTGAAAGAGCAGGAGCACCAAAAGGACTTATTGGATGGATAGATCAACCATCAGTTGAGTTATCAAATGTATTAATGCAATCAGTAGATATAATCTTAGCAACAGGTGGACCAGGAATGGTTAAAGCTGCTTACTCATCAGGAGTACCAGCAATAGGAGTTGGAGCAGGAAATACTCCAGTAATCATAGATACAACTGCGCATATCAAAATGGCAGTAAACTCAATCTTATTATCGAAAACATTTGACAATGGTGTAATATGTGCATCTGAACAAGCAGTACTTGCTGAAGAGTCAATATATGCTGAAGTAAAAGCTGAATTTGAAGCTAGAGGAGCATATATCCTTAAAGGTGGAGAAGTAGATAAAGTTAGAAATACTATTATTGTAGATGGAAGATTAAATGCTAATATAGTTGGGCAATCTGCATATAAAATTGCACAACTTGCAGGAGTAGAAGTAGATGTTAATACTAAAGTATTAATAGGAGAAGTGGAATCTGTAGAATTAGAAGAACCATTTTCACATGAAAAATTATCTCCGGTTTTAGCTCTTTATAAAACAAAATCATTTGATGAATCATTGGCAAAAGCTGATAGATTAATCGAGCTTGGTGGATTAGGACATACATCAGTAATGTATGCAGACGAATTAGTAGCTAAAGATAAAGTTGCTTTATTTGGAAAAACTATGAAAACAGGAAGAACATTAATAAACATGCCAGCAGCACAAGGTGCTATAGGAGATGTATTTAACTTCAAATTAGCTCCATCATTAACACTTGGTTGTGGATCATGGGGAGGAAATGCAGTATCAGAAAACGTAGGAGTAAAACATTTAATCAACGTTAAAACTGTTGCTGAAAGGAGAGAAAATATGCTTTGGTTCAGAGTACCTGAAAAAATTTACTTTAAATATGGTTCATTACCTATAGCTCTACAAGAATTAAAAGGTAAAAAGAAAAAAGCAGTAATAGTAACAGATGCAGTATTAGCTTCGTTAGGATTTACTGATCATATAACTGAGGTATTAGAAGAAATTGGTGTAGACTATAGAGTATTCTCGGAAGTACAAGCTGATCCGGTATTATCGACAGTAAGAAAAGGTGCTGACTTAATGAAGAACTATCAACCAGATGTAATCATTGCGCTTGGTGGAGGGTCACCTATGGATGCTGCTAAAATTATGTGGGTAATGTATGAGCA
>CAZFBB010000021.1:17172-27002 GCA_964517235.1 uncultured Fusobacteriaceae bacterium | reverse complement strand
CGAAAATTTCAAGAAAAACTTCTCTAGCATTACGAGAAAAAATGCCAAAATTGACACCACTTTTGTATAAGTGAGCACCGTATTTTGGCTTTCCACAACAAGTTTTAAATTTTTTTGTCATAATTCCTCCTTACTTCTTGAAGATAATTAATGTGTTGTCTTTCCTATCTTTTATTTCACATATATCTCCTTCAATGAGTTCTTCATCTGATTCGGCAGTCCAAATTTCAGAAAAGACTTTTACTCTGTATTTCTTTTCCTTAATTACTTCTTGAATTATCGCAGTTTTTCCAATATATGAGTCTATATTACTATGATACTCCTCTTTTGGTTTGAATAAATCTAATTTTTTGATTATTAAATAAATTATAGATGTAAATATAGCTATTGAGAATATTGCTATACTAAGATTACCTGTCAAGTTAAAGATAGGAGCAGTAAGTATAGTTGCTATTCCTAAAGCTAAGAAGAAAAATATTCCCGGTGTCAAAATTTCTAATATAACAAGAGCTATACCTGCAATTAAAAAGTAAATCATGATTAATCCTCCTAACAGTATACTAAAAAAAAAACTTCCTTTATACTATCCTATCACAATTTATAAAGCATATTCAACACTAGTATTTTGAATTAAATACTTATTGAAATAAAATTCAAAAATAATCAAAAAAAAAATGTAAAAAAGGATTAAAAGTATTGAATTTTAATCTATTCTATAGAGATTATCTCTATTATTTATATTTTGAAAAATTGTAATAAGTTTAGATAAATCACTTTTTAGTTTAGCTACTTCTTTATCGTTAATAGGTATAAATGCATTAAATTTTTCTTTTTTATGTACAATCTCTTCTACTCTCTCCCTTCCTATTTCAGACAGATAAAGATTTTTACACCTTCCCTTTGCTACTTTATAAATATACCCTTTTTTTTCTAGAGAGTTTATGTGCACACCAACAAGTTTTCTAGAACTATTATAATATTTCGCAATACGATACTGATTAACTCCTTGGTTCCTTGAAATATGTAAAAGATAAACAGCTTCCATTTTGGTAAGGTTAGTAGCTTCTAATAATTCTTTTGTTAAAAAATCGATTTCTTTATTTAATTGAGCAACTAAAGCTATTATATCGTCCTTCATACTCCTCCTTAAATTTATTTTTGTATTATATAAACTTTTAATTAAATAAATACTTAATAGACTCTACTGTAAAATGAAAAATAGTAACTATCAATTTTAAAGATTGCACAAATAATAGATTAAATAAAAAGTCTATGTATCTGTGTAAATGTAAATATAAATTGAGTATATCAAAATAAAAATTTATTATGTATAACTCTTGAAAAAATATTATTTTATAGAAGTACCTTAATATATTTAAATCTATGTGCATGTCCATTAAGAGATTGTAACTACTACTTATCTTCCTATCTTGTATTATAGATTATTTTTGTGACATTTTTTTGAATAGACCAATACTTAGACTATTTTAAATTATTAAAAATTGATAATATATAAAAATAATAAAACAAATAAAAAAGCTAAAATAATTAAATTTTTATTATATTTTTCTAAAAAAATAGGAAAAATTAGTGTATAATAAATTGGTAAATATTTGTAAAAGAGAGGGGAATATAGATGAAAGAAAGGATAATTATTCTATTAATCTTAATATCTATCTTTACCTATGGTAGAGAGAAAAAAAATATAGAAATAGGAGTTATCTTCACAGAAAAGCTGTTCTTAGAAGATGACCCAAATTTTTATCAGAAGGAGTTTGTTGATCTATTAAAGAGTAAATATAATGTAATTTTTAGTAAAAAAAATCAAATAGAAATTGAAAATGAAAAAGAAATGAAAGTTGCATATGAAAAACTACTAAGTGATCCAAATGTAGATGTTATTCTTAATATGGGAATAATAGCAAGTTATTATGCACTGAAAAGTGAAGGAGGATATAACAAACCTGTACTTGCTCCATTTATCCTTACAAATGAAGGAAGTAAAGAGGGAGGAAGTGGAGTAAAAAATTTAAATTATATCTTTAGTGATAAAGTTGGTTTAGGTATTGCAGGTAATTTAAAAGGTGTAAAAGAGGTACATAATATGAAAAGAATTGCATATGTACACTCAAAAGAAACGAGGTTATTTGCACCTAAATTATTAGAAGAGTATATAAAAGATTTGGGAAGCGGAGGGGTAGAAGTAGTAGAGATAACTATTGATGACCCACAATTGAACAGTAAAATAGAAGATGTTGATTTAGTATATTTAGGTACTGTTATGAATAAGGATGAAAAGGTAAAAAGAGAGTTGCTTCAACATGCCAATAAAAATAAGATAATCACATTTACCTTTTTATTATCACAAAATTTAAAGGAAAATATATTACTTGCATATGATGCCAGTGAAGAATATAAGAGAAGGATTAGAAGAAGTGCACTTAATTTGGAAAATTATTTAGAAGGACAAGAATTATCGAAGACGCCGGTAAATATTGGGAAAGTTTCTGGTCAACTTATAATAAATAGTGGACTAGCTAGAGAAAATAAATTTTGGTTACCTCAAGAGATAACTCAAAATGCAAAAGTAATTGACTTTACTAAAGAAACTTTTGAATTGTTAACATATAATCAAGCAATAGAATTAACTTTAGAAAATAATATAAATAAAAAAGTACAAGAATTAACCCTTGAAAAATCAGAAGAGGAGTATAAAAGTGCTAAGTCAGTTAGAAGACCAAATCTAAATGCTTATGGTACATATAATATGCTAGATGAAGAAAGTGCTAAAAGAACTCCTACTACAGCTAAAAATGAAGTTAAAGCTGGAGTTAGTTTTAGGCAAGTTATCTTTAATGAAGATGCTAATGCAAGTGTAGAAATCTATGAAGGGCTATATAACAAAGGTGAATATGAACTTAGAAGTCAGGAGTTAGACACTATATATGAAACATCTATTGCTTACCTTAATATCTTGCAAGCAGAAGCATTTAAAAATATTTATGTTAATGGTTATGATTTAGTAAAAGAGTATTTGAATTTGGCAAAAACTAGAAGAGATGTTGGAATTAGTGATTCTAGTGATGTTTATAGATTTGAATCGGAGTTAGCTAAAACGCAGTCTGAACTTGTAAATGCAAATACATTATTAGAAAATACAAAAATGAATTTGAATAGGATATTAAATGTAAGTATAGGTAATAAATATAAATATGAAGATTTAACTTCAAATGATAGTATTTTAATGGGGAAAGATGAGCAAGCAACGAAAACACTATCTAACCCGTGGGAGTTTGAGCTTATAAAAGCTTTTATAGTAGAGGAAGGAATGGAGCTTTCTCCAGATATAAAAGCTACTAAAGAATTAATAAAAGTAAAAGAGAGAGAAGTAAAAAATAAAAAAAGAAGTATGTATAGTCCAGAAGTAGCTTTACTTGCTGATTATTCCTTAGATTTGTTAGATCCATGGGGAGTAGGAGATAATTATGCAGGAGGAAAGATTGAAGCTGAAGATGAGTGGAGAATAGGATTGAGTATTACTCTTCCTCTCTATGAAGGTGGAGACCTTAGATATGAAAGAAATCAAAAAGAAAAGGAATTGGAAATAGCAACATTGCAACTTGAAAATCAAAAAGCAGTTTATGAACAAAAAACACTTAATTTATTAAATGAATTAGTAGCAAAATATTCAGATGTATTAAATAGGAAAAGAGCAGCAGAAGCAGCGAGAAAAAACCTTGATTTGGTAACGGATAATTATGCAAGTGGGACAACAAGTATAATTGCTTTGTTAGATGCTAGAACAAATGCAATAGCTGCAGAAGAGCAAGAAGTAAGTTCAAAATATGACTTTTTAAAGAAAAAATTTGAAGTAGAAAGACAAATTGGTATTTATTACAGTGAACTTTCAGAAGAAGAGTTAAATAAATTATTTGAAAGATACCAAAATTTCAAGGAAGGAAGGAAATAGATGAAAAAATGCTTAACAATTATAGCTATAATGTCTATATTGATATCTTGTGGAAAGAGTAAAGATATAGAGGTAAAAGAAGATATTATTAGACCAGCAAAATATATGATTATTAAAAAAGATAGTGGAGAAGTTGGAAGGGTATTTAGTGCAACAATTAAAGCGGCTCAAGAGTCAAAACTTGCATTTAGAGTACATGGCACTATAGAAGAGAAATATGTGTCACTTGGTCAAACTGTAAAAAAAGGTCAAAAGCTTGCAAAATTAGATCTTACAGACTATCAAGTGAAATATGAAGCGAGCAAAGCAAATCTTGAAAATGCTCAAGCTGGATACTATCAAGCAGAAGCAAAAATAGCAGAAGCAAAATCTGGAATAGCAAATGCTAATGCAGAAATTAAAAATATCGAAGCTAATTTGGATAAAGCAATTGCAGATTTTGAGAGATATGAAAGATTATTTTTAAATAATAATGTTTCAAAAGAAGAATATGATAGAGCTAAGGCTCAAAAAGTATCTATGGAAGCAAGTCTTGAACAAGGGAAAGCTAAATTAGAAGCAGCCAAAACAAAACTTGTAGAAGCAGAAGCAAATAAAAAAGCAAGTGAAGCAAATATAAAAGCTATAGAAAAAGATGTTGAATATAGCAAATTACAGTTATCATATACAATACTTATAGCTCCAGCTGATGGATACATAGTAAGTGAAGATGCAGAAGTAAATGAAATTGTAAATGGTGGAACACCAGTATATACTTTAAGTTTAGATAAAGGACTTAATGCAGAGCTATTTGTACCTGAGTCACTTATTGGTCAGCTTAAAGTAGGTGATAGTGTTGATGTAGAAGTAAAAGCTATATCCAATACTGCTTTTAAAGGTACTGTAGTAGAGATTGGACTTACAAGTACAGGTTTTGGTAATACATACCCAGTAAAAGTTAGAATTGAAACTGATGATAATAGAGTAAGACCGGGAATGTCAGCTGATGCCAAATTTAATTTTAGGCTTAATCTAGAAGAGGATGTAATCTTGGTGCCTATTAATGTTGTTAATAGGGAAGCAAATGGAGATTATTACTTGTTCACTATAGAAAATTTAGAAGAGGGTATGGGTGAAATTAGGAAGAGAGTAGTAGAAGTAGGAGAAGTAACGGGTAAAGGTGTAGAAATAACAAAAGGGCTAAGAAGTGGAGAATATGTGCTTACTTCGGGAGTAAACCAAGTATATGAAGGATTAAAGGTAAAAGTGCCTACTAAGGAGGAAAAGTAGATGAATGTAACAGAACTATCAATTAAGAATCATATTACTACTTTAATACTTTATGCCTTAATTATAGTTGCTGGTGTTATATCTTATGGAAGTATAGAAAAGGGAGAAGATCCACCATATCAAATAAAAACAGCGGTTATAACTACAATGTGGCCAGGAGCTACTGCTATGCAAATGGCAGAGTTGGTAAGTGATCCTATTGAAGAGATAGTACAGGATATTGAAGAATTAAAGTTTGTTGAAACAAAGAATATACCTGGTATGGCAACAACATATGTACAAATAGAGTCAAAGTACAGAGATCTTGCACCTATATGGGAAAAAGTAAGAAAAAAAATGCAGTATGAAGCAACTCCAAAGATGCCTAGTGGTGTTATAGGGCCTATAGTTAATGACGAGTTTGGTGATGTATTTGGTACGGTAATTATGGTAACTGCTGATGGATATTCTTCGAGAGAACTTGCTAATATTGCAGATGACCTTAGGGATCAAATACTAAAAAAAGTAGATGAAGCAGGGAAAGTCCATTTATATGGAGTGCAAGATGAGAGAATATATATAAATTTTGATAATAGTAAAATAGCAGCAATGGGATTAACTCCAACTGATATTATTGCCAGTATTAATTCGCGTAATCAAGTAATTGATGCAGGTAGTATTAAAATATCAAATGATAGGATGAATGTTACAGCAACAGGAGATTATCATAATGTAGAAGAGATAGGTTCTACAGTAATAAATATTCCTGGAAGTAATGAACTGTTATATTTGCGTGATATAGCAAGTATAGAAAGGGGTTATGTAGATCCAGCTAGATATATAACTAGGTTTAATGGACAAGAGGCAGTAGCAGTAGCAGTATCTTTAAAAGATGGTGCTGATGATACTAAACTTGGAAAAAATGTGGCAGAACTTATTACAAGGTATGAAGAAACTTACCCTATTGGTGTAAACTTCGATTTTATAGCTTATTCACCAAGAAGAGTATTAGACAAGGTAAATTCATTTGTTAGTAATTTGGCACAATCGATAATTACAGTATTAGCAGTGATGTTCATAGCTTTGGGACTTAGAACAGGACTTATAGTGGCCAGTCTTATTCCTACATCTATAGCACTTACTTTTGTAATTATGCCAAAATTCGGAGTTAATTTAGACCAAATATCTCTAGCAGGTTTGATAATAGCTCTTGGAATGCTTGTAGATAATGCAATAGTAATGGCAGAAAGTATAATGGTTGAGTTGGAAAATGGTAAATCAAGATGGGATGCATGTGTACAAAGTGCAAATAGTCTAAAGATACCACTTCTTATTTCATCTCTTACAACTGTTGCAGCTTTCTCACCAATATTCCTTATAGAAGAAGCTGTTGGAGAGTATCTTGGACCTATGTCTAAAGTTGTAGTAATTACCTTACTTTCTTCATGGGTAATTGCAATGACTCTTATTCCATTATTATGTTACCTATTCTTAAAGGTAGATGTTAAGGAAGAAAGTTATAATGGGAAATTATATACTCTTTATAGAAAAGGTTTGATAACAGTACTAAAATATAAATATGTTTCAGCCCTTGCAACTTTAGGTATATTTATATTTGGTCTTATGCTTTTTGGACTAACAGAAAAACAATTTATGCCAGATAGTGACCAAGTTATAATGAGAACAACAGTAAGATTGCCTAAGGGGAGTGATATAAAAAGCACAGAAAGTGTAATAAAAATACTAGATCAATATGTGGCAGAGAACTATAAAGTAGAAGATAAACAAGTTTCAGTTGGGATAGTAAAAGATATACTTTCTGGTGGAACTGCTAGAAAATATGAGAAAAATGGAGTGTTAAATTGGGGTTCATTTATTGGAGGAGGAGCACCTAGATATATTCTAGCTTATGGGCCAGAGGCTAGGTTGCCAGAATATGCTTATCTTTTATATAATGTGACCAATTATGAATTAATAGAAGACATGGCAAAAGATATAGATAAATATATGAAGGATAAATTCCCGGGAATCGAGATAGTTTCTGATATTATGGGAGGAGGAGTAAGTACAGAAAAACCTATTGAGTATAGACTTTCTGGAGATGATTTAGAAGATTTGTTTATTAAAGTAGAAGAGGTAAAAAACAAATTAAGAACTGTTCCCAAAGCTAAAGAGATAACAGATAACTGGAAGTTGCCAATTAGAAAATTATCTATAGAAGTTGATCAAGAAAAAGTTAGACAATCTGGTCTTAACAGTGAAGAGGTTGGACAAGCTCTCGAAACTATATTAGGTGGTTTAAATATAGGAGTATACAGAGAGCCAGTAGGAGATGCTATTGAAAAATCAATTCCTATTGTTTTAAGAACAACAGAAGCTTATAGAGAAGATGTAGAAAAGTTAGAAACAGTTAAGATACATTCAAAAGCAACTGGAGAATCGGTGCCCTTAAGTCAAATAGCTAAGATTAAATTAGATCATGAATATGGACTTGTATATAAAAGAGATAGAATCTATACAATTATAGTTCAAGCAGAACTTGAAGGGGATGCTACAGCAAATGAGGTAAATAAAATAATGGTTCCTTGGTTACAGAATAAAATGAAAGAGTGGGAAAGTGAAAAAGGTGGAAAGGTAAGAAAAATTGGTTCTACTTTCCAAAATAGGGAGGGAACTTTCTATAAATTTGAAGTTGGTGGAGAAATGGAAAGTTCAGCTGACTCACAATCTTCTTTGGCAGCAAAGTTACCAGCAGCAGGATTAATTATGTTTTTACTTTTAGTAGCTCAGTTTAATTCACTAAAAAAACCAATTATTATCTTTTTAACTATACCACTTGGTATATTAGGAGTAAGTATAGGTTTGTTAGTAACTGGATATCCATTTGGATTTACCCCACTTATTGCCCTTGTTTCCTTATCAGGAATAGTGGTAAATAATGCTATAGTACTTTTGGATCAAATAGATGTAGAAGTAAATGAAAATGGATTAGCCCAAACACATGCTATAGTTGTAGCAGCTCAAAAAAGACTAAGACCAATATTATTAACAACAGCAACAACACTGTGTGGATTGATACCTCTATGGTTATTTGGAGGAAAATTATTTGAGTCTATGGCAGTTAGTTTGATATTTGGATTAGTATTTGCAACACTTTTAACATTAGGAGTAATACCAGCTTTATTTTCAATATTCTTTAAAATTAACTTTAAAAAATATGATTACAAAAAAGGTGAATAAAATATTAAAAAGGGCTATTTTGTTAGCCCTTTTAGATTAGAGATGAGTGGCTGATTTCTCAGAATCAGTCATTTTTTATATTAGATAAACCTTTTTTTATTGATTAAAAATTAAAAAAACTAACAAGTAAAAATTCTTGAAATTTTTTATATGAGTATTTTAATTAAAACGTTGGTAAAAGTTATTATTTAGTTGGGGTTTGCTTATAATGGTCAAAATCTATAACCAAGAGTTAGAGAAAAGCCTACTGCACCTCTAAATTCTTCATTACCTTGATTTTCTTCTATATTAATACTTCCTTCCAGAGTAAAATTGATTACTTCTAAGCCTAGTCCAATAGCATATAACTTTCCATTTTCCAAACCTTCAAAATCAGAATCTAAAATTATTTGGTAACCTGCAATAAATTTTACATAGGGATTAATATGCCAATTATTACCTAAATGTGCCTTTAGGGCAAAATATATAGGCATACGTTCTACTTTTCTAGTTGGATCAGTAGGTGTATCATTTTTGGTAGTTTCTACTTTGTTGTAAAGAATACCTATACCAGTGTCAAGTCTATTTGTTGGTTTGTAATAAAACTCAGCTCCAAAAAACTTAATTGCTTCAATATTAAGTAGTTCATAATCAAGAGTTAAATTTATATTTAAGCCGACCTTTGGTTCAATAATAAATTCTCCTGCACTTTTTGCAAAAACTTCAAGGACAAGAATGAAGAAAATAAATAAAAAAATAAATTTTGTTTTCATAATACCTCCCTAGACAAATATATATTCTAAATGAATAAGCTAATAATTAACAGTTAATAGTTAAGAAACTTTTTGTTTATCTTTAACTTTTGGATTAGCTCCTGCAAAATAAAATGTTTCAATTATAAATTAGACTAATTTCACAAATTAAAATAGCTTAAGTTAAAGTAAAAAAATAAGTAAATTGGTCTTTCAAAATCCCTCTGAATAATTTGAGATATGTTATTTTAATATTAGTGATTAAGGATACTAATGTAAAAAAAAATTATTCTATAGTAGAATCTATAATTTATCTTGATTAAAAATTTTCATACTCTAATATAATTATATGACAAAACAAATGAAAAATCCCTACTAGTTTATAAGGAAAAATAGAGGTATACTAATAAAGAGGTGGTTTTGTGACAGAAAAAATTGATTTATCAAAAATAAAAAAATATTTATTGAAACACAGAGATAAGATATTAATAATAGCAACAATATTAACTCTAGTTGGTTTCAGTAAAGAGATTTACAATATGTTTTTTTATAATTTTTTTAGTGTTAAATCTGTAGAAATACTTGATAAAAGTGGAGAACAAGCTACAGATTTTTTCTTGAAATTAAGTGGAATAAAAGCT
>CAZFBB010000021.1:0-17072 GCA_964517235.1 uncultured Fusobacteriaceae bacterium | reverse complement strand
TAAAAGTGGAGAACAAGCTACAGATTTTTTCTTGAAATTAAGTGGAATAAAAGCTTTGGTAGCTATTATAGAAGGAAGTACAATCAACTTAGGTTTGGGAATAAGTGGTTCTATAGAGTTTGGAGATTTTATACAGCCCTTGTATGACTTTATTCATATAGTTTGGAAGATATCTCTTTTGAATTTTGTGTTTATAAATAGTCAACGAATTATATTTCAATTGGAAATAACGAAATTCTTTACTCCTTTATTGTTGATTATTTTGGGAAGTTATTATTTTAAAATAAATAATAAAGTGAAGATTATTAGGAAAAATTTTGTTAAAATATTTATGATAATTTATTTTCTTATTCCTACATATACATCCTTTGCACAATTTATAAGTGAAAGGGTAGAAGAATATACAGTAAAGCTTCATGAGAGGACTTTTGAAGATGCCATTGTTAACTTGGAAGAAATAGAGGTAGAAGTGAGTAATCTTGAAAGTATAAGTAAAAAGATAAAGGAAGAAGATATAATAAAGTGGGAATTAGAAGGAGATTTCATAAAAATACCCAAAGCTAATATGAATAAAGAATTATTAGATGATATTAGCAAAGATTTAAAGGAAAGAGTTAATAATATTAAGCTTAACATAGAAGGTTTAACTAAAAAGTTTTTTATTTATTTCTTTTCCTATTTAACCTTATATTTGTTTAATTTGTTATTGATACCTCTTATTTTTATAGGGATAATATATTTTGGAAAAAATATAATATTAGATAATAAAGCATAAAAAACTGGCTCATGCCAGTTTTTATAATTTTTAATAATAAATAATATAAAAAAAGATTGAAAAAGTCAAATAAAAAAGGTAAACTACTTTTTAGAAAAAATAGCGTATTAGAAAAGAATAAGAAGTCGGAAAGTGTTTTAAAAATAGTAATAGAACTGAGGAGATATCAATGTATTTAAAAAGTTTTAAGTTATGCAATTTTAGAAAATTTGGTGATAAAGAAAATACTATAAATTTTGTGAGTTCCAGAAAAAGTTTTATAAAAAATGATGAAGTAAATTTAGCTTCAGGAACTACATTAATAATTGGTAAAAATAACTCTGGAAAAACAACAATTACAAAAGCATTAGATATTATATTAAATCATAATTGTAAGTTTAAATCTGCTGATTTTAATTTTTTATATTTAAACAGTCTATTTAGAGATTATAAAAATCAAAATTTTAAAGTGTTTCCTACTATGTGTTTTGAATTTATAATTTCAATAGATAATGAAGAGGAAGACTTATTTACAAATTTTCAATTTCTTATGAATATAGAGAATTGTTTAAAAGGTAATATGGAAATGAAAATAATCTTGAAATATGAAGTGAAGGAAGAAAATGAATTTAAAGAAAAATTTAAGGCATTAATGGATAGAAAAAATGATAAAATTCATTTTTATGATTTTTTAGATTTAATAGATGAGATTGAATTTTCTAGAATTTATTATGATGAAGGCGGTTCTAAAATTGATGATAATATGAAAATTGAAAATTTTATAAATTTAAAAACTGTGAAAGCAAATAAAGATGATTTAGAAAATTTGAGTGTAACATTTAATGAAATTATTAATTATAAGTATAACACAGGGAAAAAAGTAAAGGAAGAAGAGAATAATCAAATTGATTC
Organism: uncultured Fusobacteriaceae bacterium; assembly: GCA_964517235.1. Taxonomy (GTDB): domain Bacteria; phylum Fusobacteriota; class Fusobacteriia; order Fusobacteriales; family Fusobacteriaceae; genus CAZFBB01. The sequence continues at coordinate 15,406 of CAZFBB010000021.1, read as the reverse complement.
TATAATTGAAAATATTAATACTATAATTGATAAAGGTATTTCAGAGCCAGAAAAAAATTCACTTAATGATATTTTACATAAAATCTATTCTAAAAATAAAGTTTCTATAAATTTAACTTCTAACTTAACTTATGGTAAGTTGTTAAAAAATTTAATAAAATATGAGTATATAGAGAATGAATTAAATATTCCGGAAACTCAATTTGGTTTAGGATATTCTAATTTAATGAGTATAATTAGCAAGTTGATTGATTATCTTGAAAAGTATCCAGATGAAAAATATGTTAGTAAAATAAATTTGATTTGTGTAGAAGAACCAGAAGCTTTTATGCACCCTCAGATGCAAGAACAATTTATAAATAATATAAATGATGCAGTGAAAGCTTTATTGGAATTAAGTCCTAAAAAAATTAACTCTCAATTAATTGTTACAACACATTCTTCTCATATATTAAATAGCAAAATTCATTCATCTAATTCTTTTGATAATATATGTTATCTAACAGAAAAAGACACGGTATCAAATATAATAAACCTCGATAATAGTCTAATTACTGGCAATTATTGTAGTAAGAGTGAAAAAAAAGAAGAGTATGAAGCAAGAAAAAATAAAGATTTAAAATTTTTAAAAAAGCACATTATATATAAAGTTTCAGAATTATTTTTTTCGGACGCAATTATTATGGTTGAGGGTTTAACAGAAGCAAGTATTCTACCATTTTATATTAATGAGGATAGAGAATTAAGTAAATCTTATATTTCGATTTTAAATATTAATGGAGCTCATGGGCTAGTGTATCATGATTTAATAAACATTTTGAAAATACCTACATTGATTATTACAGATTTAGATATTAAGAGAAGTTCAGAAGAAAAAGGAGAAGGGAAAAAAGAAAAAAATGAAAGAGTAGATTTTTATAAGCAAATAGACTCTTTGAGTGGACGTGAAACAACAAATCATACAATAATAAAATATAATCCTAAAGAAAAAAAAATAGGGCAATTAAGAAAATCAATTGAAATTAATAATTTTAAAATAGTATATCAAAAAGAGAAAATTAAAAATTATTATGCAACAAGTTTTGAAGAAGCTATGATATTGACTAATAATGAAAATGATTGCTTGAATAGAGTATTAGAAACTATAAAACCTGAAATTTATAGGAAGATAGTCGAAGGTGATAGAAAAAATCTTATATTAAATTCTTATAAATTTCAAAAAAAACTAGCTGATTCTAAGAGCGATTTTGCGAATTCTTTATTATATGAATTAACAACAATGGAAGAAGAAATTAAACCTGAACTACCAAAATATATTCAGGAGGGTTTAAAGTGGTTAAAAAAACAATTGCAAATTTAAGTTAGGAGATAAAATGTGTTTAAGTGATATTTCTTTAGAAAATCAAAAAAAGGAAAAGGATATTCAAGATAATATTTTTAATTTGATAGATAATAATAAAAGTTTTATATTTAGTTCTGGAGCAGGTGCAGGAAAAACTTATGCTTTAACGGAAACATTAAAATATACGATAAATAAATATGGGGATATTTTGAGAAGTCATAATCAAAAAATAGTTTGTATTACATATACTAATGTTGCTGTTGAAGAAGTAAAAAGAAGATTAGGGAGTTCTAGTTTGGTTTTAGTTTCTACAATCCATGAAAGAATATGGGAGTTTATTAAAAAATATGATAAACAATTGGTAGAGATTCATAAGGAAAAATTAATTAGAGAGATAAAAAAAATAGAAAATAAGCTTAATATTAGTGAAAATTTTAAAAAATTAGAAGAAGATTTGAAAGATGAATTTGTTAAAATAATGTTAAAGGAAAGAGATGCTTTTTATTCTAATTATGATAAATCATCGAAAGAATTTAGAGAAAAATTAGAAGGAAAACTTAAAAAATTTGGAGAATATAATCTTCTAAATAATGTGAAAAACTTTAAATCTTATGTAAATAAAATATATAAAATAGAAAATTTTAAATCTTGTGTAAAAGATATAGAAAACCAGCAAAATAAGAAACTAAATTATACTTCAATTTATAATGAGGATAGATTACATAAAATGGTTATTAGCCATGATACATTGTTAGAATATGGATTCGAAATTATCTCAAGGTATGATTTACTAGCAAGAATAATAATTGATTCGTATCCATATATACTAATTGATGAGTATCAAGATACTAATGAAAAAGTAATAAGAATAATGAAAAGATTACATGTTTATGCTGTTAAGTTTAATAGACCTTTTGTAGTGTCTTATTTTGGAGATACTTACCAAAATATTTATGAAGATGGTGTTGGGAAAGATATTTTTACAATTCATAATGAAAATATTGAAATTATAAAAAAAGAATTTAACAGACGTTCTTATAAAGAGATTGTTGAAATATCAAATAATATAAAGATGAAAGAAAATTTTGAAATTGAAGTTAAACAAGAGTCAGTTTTTTCAGATTGTACAGGTGGTTCTGTTGAATTTATGTATTTAAATAATATTGAAAGCAAAACTGAAGATGAAAAAGAAGAAATAATTAATAACATTATAGATGATACTAAAAAAAAATTTAATATTGATATAGAGAATAAACTTGATTGTTTGATATTAACGAATAAATTATTAACGAAGTATGTAGGATTTGAAACTATATATAATCTTTTTTCTAGAACAAAATATTATAAAAAAAATTATAATCAAATAAGTACAGAAATTTTGAGTAATGACTTAAAAAAATTAGGAGTAATCCCCTTATTATTATACAAAATAATAAATTTTAAAAAGAAATTATTAAATCCTAAGACATTATTGAAAGATATATTAAATAATAGAAAAGATAATATTTTAAATGTGAAAAAGACTATTGAAACCTTAGTAGGGTTATCTAAAAAAAATGAAATAGAAACATTGGAAGATTTTTTGAAAGAACTATTTTCAATTTATGAAACTACACAACAATGCTTATTAAAATTTATTATCAAAGATTTGCTAAATGATGATAATAATATTGTAAAAAATCTAGAAGATTTTACTTTAGTTATATTATCGAATTTATACAAGAACATCGAACCTAAACAATTAGAAGAGGCTAAAAAAACTATAGATAACTTATTGAAAATACCACTTAAAGAGTATGATAGTTGGTATGATTTTATTACAGGTAATATGTCTAAAGAAGTTATATACCATACGTACCATAGCACAAAAGGTTTAGAGTTTAAAAACATATTGATAATTATTGGAAATGACTTTGGTTTAAAAAATAAAGATTTTTTTAGTGATTTTTTCTTAAATTATAATAAAAAATTAGACAAAAATGAACAAGATAAATATGAAAAAGCACAAAATTTATTGTATGTAGCTTGTTCTAGAGCAATAAAAAATCTAAGAATTTTATATTTGAATGATATAAGTTTATTCAAAGGAAAAATTGAAGAAATATTTGGTGAAGACAATATAAAGAAAATTTAAATTGCTTAGATATATTGAAAATATGGATAACTATTTTTACATATCATGATAATTAATGGAATTAGCATTGGAAAAAGAAAAAGATGAAAGTGGTAATCCTAAATATCAACCAATGATGATATATGAGTGGTTAGATAAGATTAGACAAATGGGGTTGGAACAATCATTTATGAGAAGAAAAATAGAAAGTAAAAAAGTGAGGTAACTCACTTTTTCTTTTTGAAAATAGAAAGTATGACAACTACTATTATATTAAGAAGATAAAAATCCAAAAACTTCCCTTAATTCCCTTGTTTTGTTGTAAAAACAAAGGAAATAGTATATAATAGACTAGATAAATACAAATAATCAAAGATGAAATATTCATACATTTTATTTATATTATTTGATAAATTATGGAGGTTTTATGGATATTAATTTTACACCAAAAAAAATAGTAGAAAAGTTGGATAAATATATAATAAGTCAAGATGAAGCCAAAAAAAATGTGGCAGTATCACTTAGAAATAGATATAGAAGAAAAAATGTAAATAATGATGAGTTAGCAAAGGAGATTACTCCCAAGAATATTATTCTTATGGGACCAACTGGAGTTGGAAAAACTGAGATAGCAAGAAGACTAGCGAAAGTTAACAACTCTCCATTTATAAAGGTAGAAGCAACAAAATTTACTGAAGTTGGATATGTTGGTAAAGATGTAGAATCAATGATAAAAGACTTGGTAAATATGACATATAGATTAGTAAGAAGTGAAATGTTAGAAAATCTTAAGGAAAATGAATTACCTAAAGTTTATAATCAAATATTAAAGAAATTAAGACCTTATGAAGTAAATGATAGTAAAAAGGAAAAATTAATTAATGAGATTAAACAGGGGAAATTTGATGAAGAAATAATACAAATTGAAAAAACTTTAAAGGGAGATGGAACAGTAATAGAGGTTTTTGCAGGTTCAACAGATGATGATGGAATACAGGGTGCAATAGAAAATTTTATGAATAGTATGCCTGGTATGAAAAGCCCTAAAGAAGTAGATATGAAAGTGAAAGATGCCATTGATTATCTTGTAAGGGAAAATATTAATAAAAAACTTGATAATGAAGAACTTGGCCCAGAAGTAATAAGAAGAGTAGAAGAAGATGGAATTATATTTATTGATGAAATAGATAAAATTGCTGAAAGAGAATCTAGTGGAAGAAGTGAAGTAAGTAGACAAGGTGTTCAAAGAGACATACTTCCTATAGTAGAAGGAACTACAGTGATGACAAAATATGGACCTTGTAGAACAAATCATATTTTATTCATAGCAGCTGGAGCATTTACTATGTCTAGTCCTAGTGATCTTATGCCAGAATTACAAGGTAGATTTCCAGTAAGGGTACAATTAGAAAGTCTTACAAAAGATGATTTTGTTAAGATATTAACACAGGTGGAAAATAACTTGCTTGAACAATATAAAGCTATGTTAAAAGTAGATAATGTGATATTGGAATTTACTAAGGGTGGAATAGAAGCAGTAGCTGATGTGGCAATGACTCTTAATAAAAAAATAGAAAATATTGGTGCAAGAAGATTGCATACAGTATTGGAGAAAGTATTAAATGAAATTATGTTTGAAGCACCATATGATAAGGAAAAAATAATTAAATTTGGAAAAAAAGACATAGAAAAAGTCTTTGATATTGGTGGCAAAGAAGAAAATTTAAACGATTATATATTATAGTAGGGTGATAAAATGCATTTAAAAGCTTTAGAAGTAAACGGATTCAAATCATTTGCAGAGAAAGTACGAATAGACTTTACAAGAGGAATAACTTCTGTAGTAGGACCAAATGGAAGTGGAAAATCTAATATATTAGATGCAATACTTTGGGTTCTAGGAGAGCAGAGTTATAAAAACATAAGGGCTAAAGCAAGTACAGATGTTATCTTTTCTGGTGGAAAAAATAGAAAAGCAAAATTATTTGCAGAAGTGACATTAATTGTAGATAATTCAGATGGAGTTTTGGCTCTTGATAATGAAGAAATAAGAATAACTAGACATATTACAGAGAAAAGTGAAAATACATATTATATAAATAATGATAAATGTAGGTTAAAAGATATACAAGAGCTATTTATGGATACAGGAGTTGGAAAATCAGCTTATTCTGTAATTGGTCAAGGTAAGGTAGAGAGAATAATATCTAGTAGTAATCAGGAAATAAGATCTATTATTGAAGAAGCAGCAGGAATAAAAAAGATAAAACTTAGAAAAACTGAAGCTGAAAAAAAACTAAGTAATGTAAAAATTGAAATAGATAAAATAGCTTATGTAGAAAAGGAACTAGGGAATAATCTTAAAAATATAACTAAACAAGCTGAAAAAGCAATGAAATATAATGAGTATACAAAAGAAAAAAATGAATTATATAAAGCTATATTGGTAGAAGAATTGAATCAAAAAAAAGATGATTTTGAAAATGTTAAAGAAAAAGAAAAAATTCTTAGGGATAGAATAGAATTTTTACAGGAGAAATTTATTAGTAGTGAAAAAGACCTTGAAGATACTCTTTCTAAAAGGGAAGAAGCGAATAATGAATATGACCTTAGAAATGGTGAAAATAAAGAATTTAAGGAAGAACTAGAATTATTAGTAAACGAAAAGGTAAGATTAACTGAAAGATTAAGTTCTCTTAAAAAAGAAATATGGGAAAAAAGTGAAAATATTGTTTCTTTAGAGAAGAAAGAAGACAATAAAAAATCTGAGTTAAATGAACTAGAAGAAAAGATAAAAGAATTAGAAGGTTATATTGAAAATGAAGAACATAGTCATGAAGAAGACAACCTTTATTTGGATGATTTAGAAGATAAATTCTATAAATTAGAGGAGGATTTGAGAAAATCAAGGGAGAAAGTTTTAGACTATGAAGTAGATAGAGTTAAGTTTCTTAATAATATTGAAGAAGCAAGTAAAAAAGAAAAAAGCATTGAAAAAAGAGTAATTGAACTTGGAAGAGAAAAAGAAGAGTTTTTGAAGGAAAACACTAAAAATTTAGAGGGATTAAAAGTTGCAGAAAAGAGAAAAGTTGAACTTGAAGAGAAGAATACTAAATTAAAAGAAAAAAGAAGTGGGTTTTATAGTAGAAAAAAAGAGGTAGAACAAGAGTTAAAAAGAGTAGTAAATAATAGAGACGAAGTTGATTTTAAATGGAGAAGTAAAAGTAGCAAGTATGAAAATTTGAAAAGAACAGATGAAAATAATGAAGGATTCTTTAAAAGTGTTAAACTTATTATGAAAGAAGAAATAAAAGGAGTAAAAGGACCAATATTGTCATTAGTTCAAATTCCAGATAAATTTATGAAAGCTATAGAAAGTTCTATAGGTAATAGTCTCCAAGATATAATTGTAGAAAGTAGTAGTCATGCAAAATTTTGTATAAACTTTTTAAAGGATAAAAAGGGAGGAAGAGCAAGTTTTTTACCTCTTGATAGAATAAAACCAAGTAGCCTTAGTTATAACTTTAGAGAAGATAAGATATATGGTACAGCAAATGAACTTATAAAATTTGATTATTCAATAAAAAAAGCAGTTGATTTTATTTTTTCTAAAGTATTAATAGTAGAAAATATGGATACAGCTCTTATGGTACAACAAAAAGGTACTTTTAGAGGGACTATAGTTACTCTTGAAGGAGATATAGTGTCTACAACAGGACGTATTACAGGTGGAGAAAAATTAAAATCTGCAAGTTCTGTTATATTTGAAAGAAGAAAAGAAATAAAAGAATTAGAAGATCAGTTGGTAGGAATTAAACAAGAATATGATAGTTTACTTATGGAGTCAGATAGACTTAGTAAGATAAATGATAAATTAGAAGTTGAAATAGAAGCACTTGTAGAAGAGCAAGAAAACTTGCAAGAAGAAAGAGATAGAGAAGCAGAAAATTATAATAAACTTGTTTTACTTGTAACACAAAGTAAAAAGAATTTAGAACTTGTTAATTTTGAAATAAATGAAATTAGGGAAAGTTTAGCTGATTATAAAAATATGGGGAAGGTTGCCAAGGAAGAGATAGATAAAATTAATAAAAATCTCGAAGACCTTATTAAATATAATACTAATTTGGAAGAAAAAAGAGCAGAGGAAAGAAACTTATTAGAAAAGATAAGAAGAGAAAATTCAAGTAAACAAATGGTTTATGTTGCCAAAATGGAAGAAAAGAAGCAAATATCGAGAAGCATAGCTTCATTAAAAGGGACTATTAGTGAAATAGAAGAAGAGATAAATAAAGCAGATAAATATATCAAAAAGGCAAAAGAAGAGCAATTGGAAACAGATAAAACTATTAATCAAATAGATGAGAATATTAAAGAGAAAGAAGAGTTATATAAGGGGAAAATAGATGGTTTAACAGATATTAGAGCAACTATTAAGAACCTTGAAGAAGAAGAAAAAGGATTAATAGTTGAGATAAAAAATGTTGAAACTGAAATCGTTAAAGAAGAAGGGAAAGTAATAAGCATAGTAGAAAAAGTTCAGAAAGTAACCTATCAAATAGAAGAATTTAAATCAAAATTGGAAGATTTTGAGGAAGTAGAGGATATAGAATTAATCTACGAACTTAAAGAAGCTAAAAAATTACTTAACGATATAGAAGTTAATATAAAAGCACTAGGGTATGTAAATCTTTTAGCTGTTGAAGAATATGAAAGTGCCAAGGAAAAATATGATTTTATTCATAATCAAAAAACAGATTTGGTAACAAGTAAAAAAAATTTGGAGAATCTGATAGATGAAATTGAGCACAATATAAAAAATAGTTTTTACGACGCTTTTAGGGAGATTAATAAAAATTTTGGTCTAATGTGTAGGGATATATTAAATAATTCTCTAGGTAATCTTAAACTTACAGATGAAGAGAACCTTTTAGAAAGTGGAGTAGAACTTATGGTAAAATATAAGAATAAAAAGAGTCAAACATTAAGTTTACTAAGTGGAGGTGAAAAGTCTATGGTAGCAGTAGCACTTATAATGGCAATATTCATGTATAAACCAAGTCCATTTACTTTCTTTGATGAAATAGAAGCTGCTTTAGATGAATCAAATACTAAGAGATTACTTAAAAAGTTAAAGGAATTCACTGAAAAATCCCAATTTATTCTTATAACTCATAATAAACATACAATGAAAGAATCAGATACATTATATGGTGTAACTATGAATAAAGAAATAGGAGAGTCAAAAATCTTGTCTGTAAAACTGTAGGAGGGTAGCATGAAGAACTTGGAAAGTTTGCTAAAGAGAGTTGATGGAAAGGGATATAAAGCTTATAAAGATATTAAAGGAATATATAAATTTGATGAATATAATTTGAATATTTTATATGTTCAAGGAGATCCATTTGCATCTCCTTCACTTTTTGAAATAGAGTGTAATTTGTTTAAATTAGGTTTTTCCTATGATTTATTTAATACTAGAGCCAAAAAAGTAGCATTTGAAGATTATATCTTAAGAGAAGTATATGAAACTTTAGTTAAGTTAAAAAGTAGAGGGATTGGTAGTGGAAAAAGTGGAGAAATGTACGTATATAAACCTAGTTGTGAAATTATAAAACGTAGTGCTTGTGAGATAAACAAAGATAAAATAAGAGTTAAGATGTATTTAGGGTTACCTGCTAAGGGTAGGAGAATAGTGGCTAAAGAGGCATTATTTATGATAAATGAACAATTGCCTAAAGTTTATGACGCACTAAAAAAAATAGATATGAACAAATTGGAAAAACATGTAAATCATAATGAAAATATTGAAAATATAAGAAAAGAAATGAAAAAGAAGGGTATAATCACATTTATAGCTAATGGTAGTATATTAGCAAGGGAAAGTTCTGTAAGTGAAAGACCTTTAAGAGGAGCTATCCCATTTGAAAGCCCTTCTACCCTCTCTGAAGAGCTACACCTAGATAATGGATTTTCTTTAAAAGGCATGGGTATAAAAGAGGGAATTACAGTTATAAGCGGTGGAGGATTTCATGGAAAGTCTACCCTCTTAAATGCAATAGAAAAAGGTGTTTATAATCATATTTTAGACGATGGAAGAGAATATGTAATTACCAGAGATGATGCTTGTAAAATAAGGGCAGAAGATGGAAGAAGTGTGAATAAAGTAAATATAAGTTCATTTATAGATAATCTGCCCTTCTATAAAGATACAAAATCATTCAGCACACCAAATGCAAGTGGAAGTACCTCACAAGCTTCTAATATACTAGAAGCTATAGAATTGGGAAGCAGATTATTACTTATAGATGAAGATACTAGTGCGACTAATTTTATGATTAGAGACAAAAAAGTAGAAGAGTTAATAAGTAAAGATAAGGAACCTATAACACCATTTTTATCAAAAATAAAAAGTCTATATGAAAGAAATGGTCTTTCAAGTATAGTTGTTGTAGGCGGATTGGGAGATTATTTTGCCATTGCAGATAATGTTTTAGTCATGGATAATTATCAAACAAAGGATAAAACAAAAGAAGCAAAAAAGATAATAGCAAAATATAAAGATACAAACATAATAAACCTTGAAGATGGAGTAAACTTTACAAATAGGAAACTTAATGTTAGAGAAAGTATAAAAATCTTCAATGATAAAAAGGATAAAGTAAAACATAGAGATATGGATCATTTACTTATAGGAAAAGATGAGATAGATCTTAGGTCTGTTGAACAACTGGTAGAAGTAGGACAAATAGATTTTATAGGTGAGCTTATCAAGATAATTTTTAGGAGAAAAGATTTTGATAAATATACTCTTAGAGATATACTTGATACATATGAAAATAGACTATTAGATGAGAATATAACAGAGATACTAGATAATAATAGTGGAAAAGTATCTTATGCAAGAAAATTTGAGATAGGTGCAGCTATTAATAGATTAAGAAGAGAAATATTTAATTAAAGGAGTTTTATGTTTGGTTTAGATAAAGTTTATGGATTAATTACAGAAATTAGAAATAAACTATACGATAAAGGTATCTTAAAAAGTTATAGAATAGATCAAGTAGAAGTGGTTTGTATAGGAAATATAACTGTTGGAGGTACGGGAAAAACTCCTTGTGTACAGTATTTTGCAAAAAAATACATAAAAGAAGGTAAAAAAGTGGGGATAGTATCTCGTGGTTACAAGGGAGAGAGGAAAGATGACCCTTACATAGTTCGTGATTACGATAGGATATATGGGACTAGTAAAGAAGCAGGAGATGAAGCTTTTTTACATAGTTTAGAATTGAAAATCCCCATTATAGTAGGAAGAGATAGGGTAAAAGCTTGTAAATTAATGAAAGAGAGTTTTTCTGTAGATACTATTATTTTAGATGATGGATTTCAACACAGAAGATTAAAAAGAGATAAAAATATAGTTCTTATAGATGGAACTAATCCTTTTGGTGGTGGATATCTTCTTCCCAAGGGGAGATTAAGAGAAAATTTAAGAGGTTTAGAAAGAGCTCATGAGTTTATTATTACTAAATCAGATTTGGTAGAAGAAGAGAAAGTAAAAGAGATAGAGGAAAAACTTTCTATTTATAGAAAAAAAATAAGTAGAGCGGTACATGGTCCAGTTAAACTTTGGAATAGAAATGAAAATTTAAATCTTGAAGTGTTAGAGGGAGAAAAGATTTTTTTATTCTCAGCTCTCGCAAATCCAAAGCAATTTGAAAAAACAGTTGAAAAATTTGGTGTGAAAGAGATTAAATCAATTTCATTTGGAGATCATTATTATTACAAAGATGAAGATTTTGAAAGGATAGAAAGAGAAAGTTTGGATTATGGAGCAAAATACGTTCTTAGTACCGATAAAGATATGGTAAAATATCAAAATAGGTTTTTTATGGAAAATTTATATTCATTAAAGATAGAATTTAGAATATTGGAGAAATAATTATGTATGAGATTATAAGGGAAAAAAGATTTGAAGACTTTTATAATATATATGAAAAAGAAGATTTTATAAAAGTGCTGGGATTGTTGAGAAATTATTTGAATTATAGAAGTTACTATAAAGTTTCTAGTAATGGGAGTATTTATGAAAAAACCCCTAATTTATTCTTGTTAAATTTAGTTTTTAATAATGGACAATTATCAAAAGATCAAATTAGAGAGTTTTTTAATAAAGGAATTCTATTTACTGAAAATAGAAAATTGAAGAAAATAGACAGATTATCTAGTGAAAAAGTAGAAAATTTGGAAAAGAAGCTTTTTAAAATTTATTCAAATAGAGATTTGTCAATTAGTCTTAGATATACAAAAGAGTTATTCAAAAAAGATGAAGTTTTAGCTAAAAAACTTTTGTGTAAATATGTTTTACTTCATAAAAATACTAGTAAAAAAGCTTTGGTTTTATTAGGATTATTAAAAAGTATAAAGTTAGTTAAAGAAGATGAAGATTTAGATACAGTACTTCATATATTTCTTGATTATATAGTAACTTATCCAAGTTATTTTAGTAATGAAGTTGAAAATATAGATAATATTTATACAAGAGCCTATAAAAAAGTAGAGGAAATTTATGGGGGAAAAATGAGGGTAGAAGTAGTGTTATATGAAGATGGAAGTAAAGGTATAGAAGAAGATATATTTGAAAGGTTAAGTGATTTGGATGGAATGTACTAGGTGTGGAGCACCTCTAGAGGAAGCTGTATGTAATAATTGTTCTAGAAACCATAAGGAGTTATTATACAAATTAGCTGATGATGCACAAGTAAGAAGAGATTATAAAGAAGCAAGCGAGTATATGGAGTTGGTTAGAAGGAGTACTACAGATATAGAAGAACTTAATAATATTGATAGAATACTGGCAAAACTTGATTTTTCTCAAACGGATCTTACAGGGGCAACGTTAAAAAAGAATAAAAGATTAGAGGGAAGTGTGAAACTATTAAGGTTTGCATTTACTTTATTAGTGGTTATCTCATTACTTTTAATTACTTATACTATACATCAAGAAAAAAATAATAGTAATAGATTTGAGATAATAGAGATAAAATAAATAAAGGGGGACTAGATGTTAGGTTATCTAAATAGAAAACTTATAATAAAAATTAAAGGCGCTGAAAAAAAAGAAGAAATTATAGATAAACTTATTAATTTAATAGATGAAGAAACAGACTTGCTTATTTCTAAAGAAGATTTTAGAGAGAAGATATATGCAAGGGAGGGAATAGGGACTACTGGAATAGGTAGAGGAATAGTTGTTCCCCATGCAAGATGTGAACAAGTAAAAGACATAGTTTTTGCTGTTGCTCTAGTAAAAGGTGGAATAACAGATTACAATACTCCAGATGGTGAAGAAGCCAAATTGGTAATATTAGTAGCAGCTCCTAAAAATAGAAATAGAGAATACTTGACATTATTATCAGATATTTCGAGGGCTTTTAGACAAAGTGAATATAGAGACAATATCTTACTTTCAGATGATTTAGATGATTTGATAGAAGGTTTGGCTCATTTGGGAGAATAGTATGAAAATTGGAATTTTTGGTGGAAGTTTTAATCCTATACATATAGGACACCTTATATTAGCAGAAGAGATAAGAGTGAAAGCCAATTTAGATAAAATCTTATTTGTTCCAGTTGGAAATCCTTCACATAGGGAAAATGACCTTTTAGATGGGTTAAAGAGGCTTGAACTTATTGAACTTGCTATAAAAGATAATCCTTATTTTGAATTGTGTAATTTGGAAGTTAAAAGTGGAAAAGTTAATTATACTTATGATACTTTTTTGCAACTGAAGGATATTTATAAGGAAGATGAGTTAATAGAAATAATAGGTGAAGATTCAGCTGACTATCTTCATAAATGGAAAAGTTATGAAAAATTACTTGAACTAACAAAATTTTATGTATACAAAAGAAAAGGTTATGATTATAAAAGTAACCATAAAAATATAATAGTACTTGAGACTAAAGAGATAGAGGTATCTGCAAGTGAAATTAGAGAAAAGGTATCTTTGGGAAAAAGTATAAAATACCTTGTACCTAAAGAGATAGAAAGATTGATACTGAAAAAAGGATATTATGCTAAGGAGGAAAGATGTTAATAAAAAAGAGTGAAACTACTCATATTAGATCTGATAAACCAAGAAATGGTAGTGGGCATATAGATGGTTTTAGATATTTAGATGATAAAGACCTTAACAATTCATTAAAGGGCTTCTACTACAATGAACTAGCTCCTAATTCTAATGTAGGATTTCATAAACATTTAGATGATGAAGAAATATATTATATACTGGAAGGTGAAGGGATAATAGATGATAATGGAATAGAAAAGAGAGTAGAAGCAGGAGATCTTATCTATACTAGAAAGTTAGAGGGACATGCCCTTTATAATACTAGTGATAAACCACTTAAATTCTTGGCTTTTATAGTGGCACTATGAAGATAGTTGTTTTAATGGGGTTTGCAAGTACACCTTCATTTTATAATGACACTTTTCCTTTTGAACTTTATTTCTCATTAAAAGGAATAGATAGAAGAGAAGAGATAGCAATTATAGCTTGGTCTATGGGAACACTTAAAGCTTTTGAAAAAGTAGAAGAGTACAATGTAAAAAAACTAGTACTTATAAGTCCTACAAGAAATTTTTGTTTGTCAACACCAAGTATTATAGTAAAAAAAATGATTAAAGGAATTGATAGAAAGAAAGAAAAAGTATTAGAAGATTTTTTAAGATTAAATTTTTCTAAAGAAGAAAAATTTAATTTATATTATGAAAAATATAAAAAAGATATATTAAATATTCCAAATGAGTCATTAAAGAGTCATTTAGAATATCTTAAAGACACTAATATACCTCAAGAAGAGATAGATATAGAAACCCTCGTAATTTTGGGTGAAAAAGACAGTATTATATCTAATGAAAATAGTTTTGAAAGTATAAAAGGTATAAAATATAAAAAAATTATAACTTATCCCTTTGGGCATAATTTATTATTTGAAAAGAAAGAAATTGTAAATTTAGTTGGGAGTTTTTTAAGTGATACTTAAAAATTTAGTAGAAAAAAATTTTTCTAAAAGTGTAAAAACTTATGATAAATACGCAAAAGTTCAAAAGTATATGGCAAAAGAGTTGTTAAAACTTTTACCTAATAAGAAATATCTACATATACTTGAAATAGGCAGTGGAACGGGAATTTTAACCAAAAACCTTTTATTAAATTATAAAAATGCAAGTTTGGATATTTGTGATATATCTAAAGAGATGCTTTTGAAGGTAGAAGGAGATTTTGGAAGTAAAATAAATAATTATATACATGGTGACATAGAAGAGATGGGTTTTGGGAAAAAATATGATCTTATTATTTCCAATGCAACTTTTCAATGGTTTAATAATATGGATAAAACATTAGAAAAATTAATGGCTAGTTTGACTCCAAATGGAATATTGCTTTTTTCAACTTTTGGAGAAGAAACTTATAAAGAATTAACAAGTGCCTTTAAAAGAGAAGGAAAATTTTCCTATAGTCAAAATTTTTTATCTTCTACCTATTTTACTTTCCATACTAATATAGTAAAAGAAGAGATGTATATAGAGGAATACAAAAGTTTATTAGCTTTTTTAAAGAGTATAAAAGGAATAGGTGCAACGAGTGCTATGAAGGATAAAAAACATTTGACCAAGGGAGTATTGGAGAGGGTAGAAGCTATTTATAGAGAAGAAAATGATGAAAGGATAAAAGTAACAAATCATCTTATATATGTAAAAATAGAAAAAAGATAGATTTTTTCAGACTGAAGACAAGCAAAATTTTCTCAAAAAGAGAGTTTGTTTGTTTTTTAATTTAGGCGTACCTATATAAGAAATTTAGATTAAGTTAATGAAAAGAACGTTAAAAATTTCAACTGTTTGAGCTCCTTAAGAGCGAGTTTTGAAATTTAGTGACTGTAGT
>CAZFBB010000020.1:0-27414 GCA_964517235.1 uncultured Fusobacteriaceae bacterium | reverse complement strand
CTAATATATACATAAGATTATTCCTAATGAATTCCCCTTTCGTTAGATTATTCAATTATATCACATCCTTGTAGATTTCTAATACTTTTTCTTTTGATATTGTACCATATATTTCAAATCTCCACTTAGTTCTAATATTATATTCAAGTTCTGATACTTTAATTTCAAGTTCTTCTAATTTTTTCCCAATCTTATCAATTTTATTAGAATTTTTCTTTACTTTATCAAATGCTTCAAGTTCTTCTATCTCTTGTATTGCATCTGCCAAGTCCATTTCAAATTTTTTCTGTTTATCTAATAATTCCTTTTCAACAGATAATAATTTATTTATTTCATCTTTTATATCCTCTAGTTGAAATTCAAAAAGATTTTTAACAGCTTCTGCTCCTGAATTTCCTTCTAATTCTATCCTAACTCTAACATTATCCCATAGTTTTTCTTCATCTAATTTATTTTCTTCTAATAATTTATAAACTATACCCTCTACTTTTTCTATCATTTCCTCGTTTATATCATATTTATCTAATTCACGGTCAAATTCAGCATATATTCTCTCATAATAAGGAATTACATCTACGAGTATACTCTTTTCTTTTTCTTTATCTTCCATTTTTTTGGAGTTTCTAAGTTCTTTATCTGCTATCTTTAATAGCTCCAAACAGACTTCTTTACCTAATAACATTAAATCTTCTAATTTTTCTTTAAAATTCATTTTACCTCCTATATGCTTTCTGCCACTAAAGCACCCGTTGAATAAGCACACTGTATATTAAATCCACCAGTATCCCCATCTAAATCTAATACTTCACCTGCAAAGTATAATCCTTTTATCAATTTACTCTCAAAAGTGTTTTTATTTATTTCCTCTAAACTAACGCCACCTTTAGTAACCATTGCGATATTATATCCTTCTAAGTTACTTATGATAAATTTTTTTTGACAAAAAACCTTAATTATATTAAATATATCTTCTTTCTTTAATTCAAATCCTTTTTTATCTTTATCTATACCTAATAGTTTCAACTCTTTTTCTATAAATCTACCTGATAAATTTTCATCAACAATAAGATTTTTAAGTTGTTTGTTACCATTTTCTCTAATACTTTTTCTAAAATCTTCTTCAAATATTTCCTTTTTTAATTTAGTAAATCTTATTTTTAAAGTATCTCCTCTTTTCATATATCTTGACCCATCAATAATTATAGGTCCACTAAAATTTTTATGAGTTAATAATAAATCACCATATAAATTTTTAATTAGCTTTTTTTCTCTTATTATATCAATTTCTATATTTCTAAATGATGTCCCAGATAAATCTGAATAAACATAATCATTTACATAACATGGTGTTAATGCTGGCGATAAATCTTTTACTTTATGTCCAAAATTTTTACTGAATCTATATCCATCTCCACTAGAGCCAGTTAATTCAAAAGATAATCCCCCTGTTGCAATTAATACATTTTTTCCACAAAAGTTATCATCCTTTATTTTACATAAAAAATTGTTATTTATCTTTTCTATATTTAACACTTTAGAATTTGTTCTGACCTCTACTCCTTCTAACTCCTTCTTCAAAAGGCTTAACACGTCAAGAGATCTATAGGTATTTGGGAAATATTTTCCCTTTTCATTTACAACCAGTCCTAATCCTCTATCTCTAAAAAAAAATTTCAAGTGTTCTGGAGAATACTTATAAAGAGCTCTCTTTAAAAACTTACCATTATTTCCATATCTAGTTAAAAACTCTTTGTAATCTCCTCTATGTGTCAAGTTACATTGACCACTACCTGCTATTAACAATTTTTTTCCTATTTTCTCCATCTTTTCCAATAAAAGAACTTTTTTCCCTCTTTCTTTAGCAAATATACTTGCAAAAATACCTGCTGGTCCTGCTCCTACTACTATTAAATCATACATATTATCATCCTTTGTAATTTATAATTTTATCATCACTTGTAAAATATAATTTATTTTCTCAAAAATATAAAGACAAAATAAAAGATAGCTAATGCTATCTTCCAAAGAACATTTTTTGATCTTCAATTATATTTTCAAGATTTATAGCCCTATTAAAATCTAATTGATATATTTTAAAATCAAAGTACCCATCTTCAGTTTGAGGTATAGCTACTTTAGGCTCTACCTTGTTATATAAATAATCATAAAGTATAAAAATATGACCCAGATTCCCCTGTGCATCTTCTACTTGTTTAAGATTAACAACCCTTTTTTCCTTTACATTCAATACCCTTTTAAGCAAGTGCTTCGCTTCTTCTTCATCTAAACCTTGAACAATTTTGCTTAGTGTAGGACTAAGTTTCACTGCGAACAAAGGCTCTATTCCTTGCCTAGGCACAAATTGTACTACTGCCATATAAACCAAACCCTCTCAATTTACTTAATAAAAGAATAATCACCTTCTTCTATCATCTTTTTTATCTTTTCAAAGTAAACCTTTAATTCATCACTGATTTCATTTTTAATAATAAATCTAATCTGATTTTTATTACTTTTAAGTTCTACTTCTTGTTTTTTTATCTTGTTGTTTTGAACTTCCTTCAAAATTTCTCTTAATTCATTTCTTTGATATCTTTTCAATTTATCAACCAAATTTTTTATACTTTCATCTTTAGAAAATGAAATTATTTTATTAATAAGTTCTCCCTTATCAACACCAATTTCTTCAATTATATCCCTTAACTCTTGGGGATAATTCATAGCATTCTTAATTCTATAAAAACTCTTTTTACTAATATTATATTCTTCTAAAATATCATCTATCTTCTTATTTTTTTTATTTGCCTCTTTATTAAATTTGTATGATTGTTCAAGTATAGTTAAATTTTTTCTTTGAATATTTTCATCTACAGAAACTGTATCAAGATATTCTTCTGGAGTGTTTTTATCCAAAATCACAATTCGATCTTTTCCTTTAACATCAAAACCTTCTTTATAAAGCTCTCTACAAGCTTGTGAACGTCTCAACCCACTTATCAATCTAAAATTACCATTATCTTTTTCTTGTAAATAGATAATATTAATTAATCCAATTTTCCTGATACTTTCTTTTAATTCTTCCACTTCCAACTCAATTTCACTGTCATAAAGCCTATTTATATATAGTTTATCATCAAAATCAATTTTTTCAACAATTTCTTTATTAAGGTGTAATAAACGGCCATACTGCTTAATAACCCTCTCTACTTCTTTTTCCTTTTCTTCATGTAGATTTTTTTTATTGTCTCTATTTAATAGCGGGTTATTTCCAAGTTTAAGTGCCATTGATTCAATTCCCCCCTCTTTCAACTATCTCCTTACAAAGGTCTATATAATCCTTTGAACCATTACTTTTTTCTGCATATTCAAATATAGATATTCCATGTGAAGAAGCTTCACTTATTTTTACATTTCTTCTAATTACAGAAGAAAACATCCTTTTACCGAAAAACGATTGTAACTGACCTATTACTTCATTATGCAAGTTTATTCTTCCATCTACCATAGTGGCAAATACTCCGCCAATTTCAAGCTCATCATTTAATCTAGCTTTTACCATTTCAATTGTGTCCATCAGTTCTACAATTCCTTCTAGAGCGTAGTATTCTGTTTGAACTGGTATATATACAAAATCACTTGCTGTTAAAGCATTAAATGTTAGTGTATCTAGACTTGGAGGACAATCTATTAATACATAATCATAACCAAAAGTATCTTTTATTATTTCTTTTAACAAATTGTCTTTTCCTGGAATACCACCTAATTCAATGTTTATTTTTGACATCTTTATATTGGTAGGAAGAATTTTAACCCCTTCTTTTTCTATTGCTATATCTCCAACAGCCAAATTATATTGACCAGTAGCTCTATTTTTCATAAGATCGTATATAGTTGCACCAAGCTCTCTTTTATCTATACCAAAACCTGAAGTAAGATTGCCTTGAGGGTCAAAATCAATAAGAAGTACTTTTTTTCCTAATTTTCTAAGTCCTACACCTATATTTTGTGTCGAAGTTGTTTTTGCAACTCCTCCTTTTTGATTTACAACTGAAATTATCTTCATTACATTCCCCCTTGGTTTTTATATACAACACTAACAAACAATTAGTCATCCTAGATATTACCATATATTAAATAAATTTTCAATAAAAGTGACTTATAATCCCTCATAATTTATAATTTTTCTTTTTTAATTGTTTCCTGAGTTATATAATTAGATTAGAAAAAAATAAAATTATAATACACCACATCAAACTTACAAAGGATATATCACATATGCTACAAAAGTATATTAACATAGAACAATTAACTAATCTACCATATTTATTATTTATGTAAACTAGTCTGCTATGTTGATTAATTTTGAAAAAAATAAAGTTTATACATAATACAAATTTTTTAAACAAGGCTATATTACTACAGAAATCTCCTTTAAATATAAGTAAAATAAAAAGAAATGTGGAAGATAAAAAAATTTACAAGTTTAAAAAAACAATGACCATTAATTACAACCTATCAAATATTAAATACTTTATTTAATTTGTAGTTTTTATCTCTAACTTGACAGATATGCTTTTTGGTTTCTATTTTTATAGCTATTTTGTTATAATTTTAATAGATACAAAAAAGACTAACTCTAAAAAATTAGCCTTTTTATTTTAACTATTTATACTACTAATTTTTATCTATTTTCTCTCAAAATCGATATTTCCACTAACAATTATCATACCTTTTTTTATTTCTAAATTCTCATCTTTTATATTTAATAATAATTCAATTTCCTTATTCCCATTTTTTACTGTTATTTTTTCATTATCAAAATATGTAAAAGGTAATTCAAAATAAGGTTTATACATCTCTCCTAAATTTAATTCTTCTAAACCCAAAAGATTTATATCATTAAAAGTTAAAACTAATATTCTTTTTTCTTTATTATAATTTATATTTCCTTTACCTACTAACTGACCTTTTGTTATTGTTCCTTTTACATTCAAGGAAATATCTGCTGAAAAAAGTACTTTCTTTTCTAATAAAGTAATTTTTCCATTTTTAATTATGTAAGTATAAGGTATTTTAACTATATCTAAATCTAATTTACCCTTTCCCTCTACTGTTCCTAAAGCACTAATAAATGAGTTAATAGATTCTTCTCCTATACTAATATTAATATCTTGAGCTGAGAAAGTTAAAGTTACTAAAATAAATGTCAAAAACTTTTTCATCCTAATCTCTCCTTTTTTGTCTTATAGGAAAATATTGATAATAATAACATTTTAAACCACCATTATACAATTTCCTATTTTTATCAGATTTTCTTTCAAAGAAAGTTTCAAAACCTTCATGTGATGTTATTATATAATAAGACCAATTTGTGAACCTTCTGCAAACATCTCCTAATAATCTATATAATCTTTCAACACTTGATTTATCTTCTAATCTGTCACCATATGGGGGATTAGATATTATTACTCCTTTTTCACTATCTGTATAATTATAAATTTCTAATAAATTTTTAGTTTCAAAAAGTATTAAGTTCTCTACACCGGCATTTTTTGCATTTCTTTTTGCTATTTCTATAGTTTCATTATCTATATCTGAAGCAAATATTGGACTTTCTATCTTATATTTTTCTTTATTAAAAGCCATATCTCTTTCTTTTACCCATTTTTCTTCAGGAATAATATGCCATTTTTCAGATACGAACCTTCTATTAACACCTGGAGCTATATTTTTGGCAATCATAGCTGCTTCTATTACTATAGTTCCTGTTCCACATGTTGGATCTATAAGTGGCCTTTCATCTCCACGCCATCTAGTTAATTTTACTAGTGCTGCTGCTAAAGTTTCTTTTATAGGTGCTTCATTATTTTTTTCTCTATATCCTCTTTTATGTAAGGGTTCTCCAGAAGTATCGATAGATAAAGTAACTATATCCTTTAATATTTGTACTTTTATTCTATATAAAGAGCCATCTTCTTCAAAATAATCTTGTTTGTATTTTAATTTTAATTTCTCAACTATTGCTTTTTTTATAATTGCTTGTGAATCAGATTTACTAAATAACTTTGATTTGACAGAACTAATCCAACTTACAGGAAATTCTCCATTTTTAGGAATAATTTCATGCCAAGGAAGTTTTTTAGTTTTTTCAAATAACTCTTCAAAAGAAGTAGCTTTAAATTCACCCATTTTTAAATAAATTCTATCAGCACATCTTAACCATAAATTACTTTTACAAATATCTTCTATTTCTCCTTCATATTCAACTTTTCCATTCATAGTATTAATATTTTTATATCCTAAATCTTTTAGTTCTTGGGTTACTATACTTTCAAGTCCCATTGTTGTACTTGCTATTAATGTTATTTTATTCATATTTTCTCCTTTAATTTTTTAGGGTACATTAAATCATATAATTATACCAAAAAAAATAAAAAAAAGCTATAAAGTACTTTCTCTTGTTATGTATATGTTATTTGTATTATGTATTATGTATTATGTAGTGCTTTTTGTTCTAAAAGAATTGGAATAAACAACTCTTAATTTATATACCTTCTAGATATTATTAGAAAATTTCTTTATAAAAAATAAAGGATTATATATTTAAGTCTTGATTTTATTTAATTTAAAAAAAATAAACATAGTAAAATCAGTACGTAGGAAATAAAAACAATTATGAATTATAAAGGATTAGTTAATTTATTCTTTATAATTCAAAGGTAAAAGGGTTTTTATTAAATAAATTTTTTCATATATCTATTGATTTATAAGAATTTAAATTTTTTATAATTATAAATTATAAATGATGTTAATGAAAAAACTCTAATTTTCAATCTTTTATTTCTTTATAAAATATAAAGGATGATATAAAAACAATTGATATTATTGATGTTTTTATTTTATTTTTCAAATATTAATTATAAAAAATGAGTGATGAATAAAAAATAGGTTGATTTTATTAAGGTTGAAAGTTTATAAAATATAAATGATGAATTTTGAAGTGTTGAATTTACTATAGTTATGTAATTAAATAGAAAAAAAATCTTATAACTTATAAGGGATTAGATAAAAAAGTATTATAAATAAGGGATTTAAGTTAATATAAAATATAAATGATGATAAAATGAGTTAGATAAATTAGTAAAAGAAAAAAGTTTTCATATATAAGAATTTATAAAAAATTAAGGATGGTAATAAAGACTATTGATTTAATTAATTTAAAATACATATAAAATATAGAGGATGATAAACTAGCTTATTATATATAAGAGTTAAATTGATGTTAAATAAATAAACCTTTTATAATTTATAAGGGATGAAAAGATAAAAGTAAATAATCTATTAAAATAAAGTTTTTTGTTATAAATTAACAATAATTATTAGAAAGTATACTCATGCTTGAAATTTTAATTTGTAAGAGTTTTTTTAATTTTAAATAATTGTAATAATTCTTAGAAAGATATCTATAGTTTTATTAGTTTTTTTGATTCTCTATAATTATTATTTTCTATTTTGTGTTATTATTAAGTATAGTTTTTAGAAGTAGACTATTTTATAACTTCTAAATGATGATATTTAAGATTGTTGTATGGAAGTTATATTTTAGTTGATTAAAAAATATAAAATATAAAGGATGAAAAAAATTCATTTGCAATTGAATAGTAAATTTTTTTTGAGAATATACTAATTTATCTAAGTAAATATCAAGATTTTAATTATAAAAAATCAAGGATGATAACAAATAAATAATTATTTGTAGATTTTGTTTTTGAAGACAAATATAAACCATAAAGGATAATAACAAAATATAAAATATAAAGGATGATTAAAGTTAAATTATAAAATATAAAGGATGGCAAAGAACGAATTAATTAACAAGAAATTAAAATTACTTTGGTGAGAAAAATAAAAAATATAAATTATAAGTGATGAAGAGAATAATAATTTTCATTCAATAAAATGAATGTTTATAAAAAAATTTAGATTTTTTTTATAAAATATAAAGGATGATAAAAATAATAAATAGATATAAGAAGATTTCTATTTAATTATAATTTTAAAAGGATGATAATCTAAGCTAATATTTTTAAGGTTTATATTGAAAAAATTCAAAAATATGTTATAATTTGTAAAGGATTATAATAAAGGAGGATAAAATGTCCAAAGATAATAATGAGGAAGTTCAAGAAATTCTAGAAGTCCTTGAGGTAGGGGAAGAAAAAGATTTAAGTGTTGATATTAGAAGTCAAAAACCTGAGAAGATACCAACAAGAACCGTTTCTTTATTTTTGGAGGAAATGGAGGCTAAAGATACAATTAATCAGCCATTTCTATTTATTATCTTACCTTTTTTTACATCAAAAAGACAAAGAAATGTAAATCTTATTTATGATATAAAAAATGCAGGAATAAAATTCGGAGCTTCATTAAGTTCCGATGGCTTTGAAGGTTTTAAGAATCAACAACCTTCTGATTTTGAAAAAAATGTATTTTATTTTATACTTTATAAATTTCAAGAAACACTTATGAGTGGGAGTAAAGATAATAAGATTACTTTTACTATAGATGAAGTTATAGAATATTTAGGATTAAAATTTTCTATGAAATATTACAGAAAAATGGAAGAAACATTATATAATCTTCAAGAAACAACATATAGATTTAAGATTAGAAATAGAAGAAAAGCTGGGAACATTATAAGAGAGGTTTATAAAAAACCACTTAATTTAATAAGATATGAGAAGATAAAAGAGAAAAATATTGAAACAAATAAAATGAAGGTTTATTATAAAGTAGACTTAGATAGTAGAATATTAGAGGAGTTAAGAATAAAACATTATTCAATTTTTGATAAAAATTTACTATCAGATCTTAGAAGAGAAGATAAAGCAGCAGAAAAAATATTTCAATTTATTAGTATGAAAAGATTTGACCAGTATCAAGGGGAATATAGAATTGAAACTTTGGCTACAATAGTTCCTTTAAGTGTTTATACCTATATTACAAAAAAACTAAAAGATGGTAGCACAAAAGAGTATAGAGTAAGCAAATTGAAACAAGTGACAAAACGTATAAAAAAAGCTTTTGATACATTGATAAAATTAAAATATTTATCTCACTATGAACTTGTAGAAATAGATAAAACTTTTAAAATAAGATATTATTTTAATAGTGATATGGATAATATTGCTCATATTACAGATTATTTGCCTAAAAAACAAAAAAAATTAGATTTTAATTTTGATTCTGTAAATGATATCTCTGTACAAACTATTCCAGTAGTTCAAAAAAGTATGTTTTCACCAAAGTTAGAAGAAGAAATAAGAAAAACAAAAAAGAATATATTTTTTGCAAAAGCGTATAATAAAAGAGCTGAAAATAAATTGCTTAGACTCCTACAAGATTATAATGAAGAATTTGTTATAGAGTTACTAAAGATTATATACTTTAGTTTAAAAAGTAATATTAATAAAACTTTAGTATCATATATTAATGGAGTTCTCAAAAAATGTGAAAAAGATGAAACAGGACCATTTGCTTTGAGGGAAGAAATATTCTCTAAAAAACAACCTATACTTAATATGGAAGAAGAAATTATAGAAGTAGAAGATATAAATAAAAATAAGAGTGAAAAATTCGATCCTCTTGCGAGTTTATTAATGGAACTTTTTGACAAAATGAGTTTAGAAGAAAAAGATATAATTTTAAAAAAAGCAGAAAAAAAGTATTTATTAGATACAAATAGTAGAAGTTTAAGTGGAGTACATAAACAAATATTTAATTCGAGTAAAAAGTCTTATATAATTGAGATAATGAAAGAAGAAAAGGGATTTTAAAAGGGAAAGCATGAGCTCTCCCTTTATTAATCTATAATTTTAAAATCTCTCAGTTCCTTATATGTTCCTTGTTTCTTTTCTATGTTACCATCATTATCAAAAGTTTCTAAGTTATCGTATGGAATATTAGGAGTTTCCTTTATAACTTCGATTTGATTATTATATAAACTGTCCTTTGCATCATTAGTAAATTCAAATGTATAACCAAAACGTATAGTAAATCTACTAAAATCATAATCATTATTTTTATAACCAACTCGGTAACTACCATGATTTACATCATATGATCCTTCAATATAAAAATTATTAAAGATGCCACCTATACCCACTGAGTAGTATAAATCTCCAGTAATATTATTTATAGTTGAATATGGGTTTGGTGTTATAAAACTGTATCCTAATCTACCAACCAAATATGGTTCTATTGTTGAGTCTGGCATGATATTAAATAATAGTATTCCATACATAGGCAAACTTGTGTTAATAGGATTTGATCCTAAACTATCGGGAATGCTTTCAAACTCAGCAGGCCATACATATTGACTACCAAAACCAATAGATATATTGTCTAATGGATTTACTAAAAATTCTACTGCTAAATCATATGAACCATCTTGTAATGTATATTCGTTTATTTGATCATTGAACATACTTCCATATGATAATCTTAAATTGAAATCAGCAATAATAGCTGTTGTAATAGATACAAATAATAACGTTTTTAAAATAATTTTGTTCATCTCTCCTCCTTATAACACTTCTACTTAATTATATAATGTTTTTTTTCCTAAGTAAATATATAATTGTATTTATAGAGTAAATTGATAATTTTATTTCAAACTTGTTTCTTTAAAATCAAATGTGTATAATATATATTATCGTAAGGGGAGGAAAAAGAATGAAGGATTATTTTGTTTTAAATAATGGTGTTAAAATACCAAGTATTGCTTTAGGAACATTTAAAGTAGAAGATGGAAATGAAGTAATAAATGCTGTGAAATGGGCAATAGAGACAGGATATAGACATATTGATACTGCAGCAATATATAAAAATGAAGTTGGAGTTGGAAAGGGTATAAAAGAATCGGGAATAGATAGAAAAAAAATTTTTGTTACTACAAAAGTATGGAATGATAATCAAGGTTATAAGTCTACTTTGAAAGCTTTTGAAGATTCACTTGAAAGATTAGGCTTAGATTACATTGATTTATATCTTATTCATTGGCCAAAAAAATTAAATTTAGAAACATGGAGAGCTTTAGAAAAACTTTATAAAGACGGAAGAATAAGGGCAATAGGTGTAAGTAATTTTAAAATACATCATCTGAAAGAAATAATGGAAAATTTTGATATAATACCTGCAATAAATCAAGTAGAACTACATCCTCAATATCCACAAGATGAGCTTAGGAAGTTTTGTAATAAACATGGAATAGTAGTAGAAGCTTGGGCACCTTTAATGCAAGGAAGAATATTTGAAATAGAATTATTTGGTCAATTAGCTGAAAAATATAATAAATCTATTTCTCAAATAGCTCTAAGATGGCAATTACAAATGGGAGTATTACCATTACCAAAATCTACAAAAAAAGATAGAATAATAAACAACTTTAATATTTTTGATTTTGAAATAAGTAAAGAAGATATGAAAAAAATAGAAAAATTAAAAGGAGATAGAATAGGACCAGATCCAGATTTTATAACTTTTTAAGAAATATTTAATAAAAAATGGCTGATTCTTTCAGCCATTTTATCCATCAAAATATATCTTCATAATGTTTAATTTTATCTTGTAATTCTAAAATAGTCTTTTTTTTCTTTAGTTTTGGAACAGATTCAAATGTTAATTGCTCCTCTTTTTTTACTATTAAATTTGATACAGAAAATCCTACTAATAGAATAGGTTTATCTATGAATAAATGTTCTTTTAGGTCTAAATATAAATTTCTTAAATCTTGTTTATTATTGCTATGATTTTTCAAGCTTTTAGATTTAGTAAAAGTCTGTCTATTATCATATCTAATTTTTATAGTTACAGTTTTGGCATGGTAAAATTTTTTTTCCATTCTTTTAAGAACTTTGTTAAAGATATTATCTAAAGTTTGATAAATAAATTCTGGATTACTTACTGGTCTTGAATAGGTTGTTTCATTTCCAATACTTCTGTATTTATAATCTTTCTTTACTGGTCTAGTGTCTAGACCTAAAGCATATTCATATAATAACTGTCCTTTAATATGTCCAAAAAGTCCTTGAAGATGTAAAAGAGAATAATTTAATAAGTCAGAAACTTTATTTATTCCTCTTTCCCTAAGTATTTTTTGACTCTTTTTTCCAACACCAGGTAGGATTTTTATATCTTTATCAAATACATAATTTTTGAAATCATTTTCATTTTTAATAATATATTGTCCATTGGGTTTATTAACTTCGCTGGCTAATTTTGCACTAAGTTTATTGTATCCAATACCAACAGAACAGCTCAAACCTGTATGCTTAAAAAGTCTAGTTCTAAATTTCTTTGCAAATTGATGAATGTCTTGAAACTTTTCTTGAAGATGACTTATATCAACAAAACCTTCATCAAAAGCAATAAATTCAATTTTATCAGATAATTTTAATATAAGATTTTGGATTTTTTCAGCTTCTCTAATATATTTTTCTTTATCAACAGGGAGGTAAACACCTTGTGGACATAATTTTTTTGCTGTAGTTACACTCATGGCAGAATGCAAACCAAATTTTCTTGCTTCATAATTACAAGTTGTAATAACCCTTCTACCTACAATAACAGGTTGTCCTTTTAAATATGGTTTATCTCTAATTTCTATAGATGCATAAAAAGCATCCATATCATAATGCATTATTACCCGATTCATAAAAAACACCTCAAGTAAGTATACCACAAAATTATGGAAAATTTTACAAAAAAAAGAAGAAATTAATTAACTTCTTCAATCTCATTTATATTTCTTTCACTTCTTTGTGGTTTAACTAATTCATTTTTATTTTTAAGATCTTTTTTTAATTTTTTTATAAATAACCCCATTTCATCTGCACTTCCAACTATTCTATTGAATATGGCTAAATATTCACTTAACATATCATTTTGTGTATCATAGGGATATCTAATTTGATGATCTATTTCACTCCAAGCTTCTTCAAACACGGTTCTTACTTGAATTTCAACTTTTATATTTTCATTTTTATTAATAGGAGTTCCTATTTGATAATGAACAGATCTATAACCATATTTTCTTGTTATAAGCTCACACCCAGCTTCTTCAACTATTTTTTCAAAGTCAACTCCGTCATTATCTCCTTTACGAATATTAACTTGTGGAATTTCTATTACTTCCCAAAGGTTCATAATTTCACCATGTATAGTTAACCAATCATCTTTAAATAAATGTAAAACTCTTATTCCTATAAGATCAGTAACAATTTCTTTATAATTTTTTGGAGTAAGACCCATAGAAACATATTTTTGTCCTTTACGAATAATTTTCTCTATAAGATGCTCGGGTTGTTTAACTCTTCTTCTAACTGAATGGACTCTATTTGCATTTATTAGTTTACTTACTATATGCTGTGCATCAATTTCTAATCTAGGTGTTATATCGATATAGTCATAATATATTTCAACCAAATCCTCCCAAATTAACCCAGTACTTTCAAAATACTTTTCATCTATAAGGTATTTTTTAAAGAACTCTTTTTTATTAAGTTGTTTCATTAAATTTATTCTCCTTAATTTGTGTCTTAGCAATTTTATATTACATTAAAAGTAATTAAAAATCAAATATACTATTGTAACTTACTAGATTTTTGTGATTATTTTGAGAATTTTATGAATTATAGAGGATTATAATTTACTATTGGAAAAGTCTATAGTATACTCATAAGTGGTGATATTTATGAAAGAAAAAATAGTAAAAGGTAATATAAAAGAAAAAAAGTATATAGTAAATGTAAAAAATAGGGAAAAAACTGTTGAACTTATTTTAGAAAAGTATAATTATTATATTAATTCTATGAAAATAAATTCAAATAGGATTTTATTGTTTACTTTAAATAGAAGTCAAAGTCAAAGGTATAAAGAGAATATAAGATTTGATAAGATTAGTTCTATACGTATAGGTTCATATTTTTCATTTATTCAAAATGAATTAAAAAAATTTTGGCCTTTAGTATTAAATTCATGTGATTTTATAGAAAATAAGAGATTAAGACCAATATTTATGACATTTGAAGCAAGTCAAAATTTAATGATAAAACTTGTTGAATATTTGAGAACAAGGGGACAATTAAATGATTTAGTGATGGAAGAAGAAGAAATTGCCCAAAAAATGTTATCAAATCTTGGCATAATAGCTTTTTCAAATAATAACTATAAATCTTATAAAAAGTTAATGATGACAAATTCATTTGAAGGTGACATGTATTCAGAAGAAACTTATAGTTCTCTTGGCAGGCTAATAGATCTTTATGTAGAAAGAGTTTTAAATAATGGAGCTTTAGATTATGCTTTATGTGTTTATATGTATAATAACTATCTTTTAAAAGATAAAAATTATTTAGAAATATTAAGAAAAGAAATAGATTATATTATTGTAGATAATGGAGAACTTATTAGTCCATCACAAATTTATTTAATAAAAAAGCTAGAAAAAAATTTAAAAGAATTATGTATATGTTATAACCCTCTGGGTCCTTATGGAATATACATGCAGAATGAAGAATATATACATAAAACTCTATATAATGATTATTTAAAAATTGATTATGATAATGAAGAAAATAATTTGTACAATGAAATAGAAAAGGGATTATTTGAAATAAGCAAAAAATCAATCGGAAGAGATTACATAAATAAAAAATTTCATTTTGAATCAAAAAGTTATATGCATAAAGAGTTAATATTAGATTTATTTAAACTTTATAAAAAAAATGGTAATTTAGATAAAGTAGCAATAATTTCTCCAGTGAGGGATATAAGTCTTGATTATATGTTGGAAGTATTTGCAAAAAAAAACAAGGTTAATTATTTAAATTTAAATAGGCAAGAGAGAATAATAGATAATATAGAGGTAAATGCACTATTAACTTTTGCAGCACTATACTATGGATATAAAAATATAATAATTAATGAAGATGAACTTAGAAATATGTTTATTGTATTTTTAAGAATAGATTTAATTAAAGCGAGTTTAATTAGTAAGGTTACTAATATAAATAATTGCCTATTAAAAGAAGCTAAAGAGAATAAATTAATTGAAAGATTGGGAAATGAAAATATTGTTAAGTATAATAAATTAATGGAATTTTTAGAGGAACTAAAAAAAGAAGAGTTAAATATGGATCAACTTTTAAAAAAAATATTTATAAAATATTATTTGAAAAATGAAAATAGAAAGAGTATTAAAAATATAAAATCTCTTATAGATTCAGCAAGTAATTTTTTAGAAATAATGAAGTTATTTGAGAGTATAAAAGACATAAATTTTGAGTTTTTGAAATTTATAAGAGAAGGTGCCAAAGAAAATGAGAATATCTATGATATACAAGATAAAAATAATTTTTCTGGATTAATATATTCAAGTCCGAGTAATTATTTAAATTATGATAAAAATTCGAAAGAGCTTTTTATTATTGATTTAAGTAATACATTATGGGCTTTAAATAATACTAATAAGTTACAAAATCCATATATTTTATCAAAGGGTTGGGAAGGAAAAGGAAGATATAACTTTGATTATGAAATAGAGGGAAAAAGAAAGATGATTTTGAATATTTTTTTAAGAATTTTAGAAAGTCAAAATGGAGATATTTATCTATATAATTTAAAGAATGGGGTTGAGGTAGAGGGAGTTAATTTATTTTCCATCTTTAATTAGTAATCTTTTTTATTATATTATAATATATTCTTGACTTTTGCATATAATTAAGTTAAACTTAATTCGAGGGTTGCAATATATGTCTGAACAATCTTTAGGAAAAAGGGGTTTTGACTATGAGAAATGATGGAATGGACAAAATTAAAAAGAAAGAGTTTTTACAATCAAAGTACAGTGTTGGGAATTTGATATCCTTAGTTAACAGGGAATTAGAATACTATTTTAATCATATTCAATATGAAAATGATGGAAAAAGTTTTGATGAGGGAATATCTAGAATGGAAGGTTTATATCTTCTGTTGTTAAATTCTAATCCTGGAATTACACAATATCAAATAGCAGAGGTATTCAAAGCAGACATTACATTGGTTGCAAAATTCACTAGAAAATTATTAAATAAGGGTTATGTAATAAAGAAGGATGCTGTTGATGATAGAAGAAGAAAATTACTCTATCTAACAGAAAGAAGTCAGGAAATTATGCCCTTATTAATTGAAGAATATGATCTGTTTAATAAAAGTGTCTTTGATAACTTTACAAGTGAAGAATACCAAGATTTTAATAAGCTATTAACTAAGATGTTAAATAATGTGTATTTAACAAATTTGGAAGTTAGGGATATTTTATAAATAAAAACAAGCATAAGCTTGTTTTTTTTATATCTTTGAAAATTATAGGGTTTTGATGAAATAAAAGCTAAATAAGAACTAAAGAATTTTTTATACTTATAAGAAAGGTTTTTATAGATATATTTAAAATAAGAAATTTGGTATAATAAAGTGTCGCGGCGACACTTTTAGAAGAAAATTATGCAAACTAAAATAATTAATATTTTGAGAGAGGTAGAGAGATTAGATTTGAAATGTGAAATAGTAATGGTAATTGATATTTTGAGAGTTACTTCTACTATAACAAATGCTCTAAAAATGTTCCTTAGAAAAAGTAAGAGATCTAAAAAAAATAAAATATTATTCTTTGTAGAGAGAGCGATGCAAAACCTAGAAGACTTTCATTATGGTAATTAACTCTTTGAGTACGAAAAATTTAAAGATAAAAAAATATAAGTTAGATGATATGTTAAATTTGTTTTTGTATAATATAGGGAGATAGAAAAAAATAGAAAAAACAAAACATTATAAAGTGTTAAAAAATTTAAAATACAAAGATGATTTAGATTACTGTTTAAATGTGGGAGGTTATAAAATTATTGACAGGGTAGAAAAAGATAAGATTGTGAGGGTTGATATATGAAAAAAGTTTTAATTTTATTTATATTATCTATAAATATATTTGCATATGAATTTAGTTACAATTTTAGCTATATTTTAGAAAGTCCAAAAGTTGCCAGAGATTTATTAAAGTCACCTCTTTATTGGGAGAAAAATCAGTGGAAAACTTTGGGATTTATTGGTACTTCAACTTTATTAGCTTTTACTTTAGACGAAAAAATAAGAGAATTAGTCCAAAATAACCAATCAAATTCATTAGATAAGTTATTTTCTTCCACTAGATTAGTTGGAGAAGGCTTACCAGTAGCTTTATTTTTTACATATGGAATTGTGACACAAAATCAAAAAGCATTGAATACTGGTTGGATGACTTTGGAAAGTATGGGTGTTGCTGTGGGCATATCATTTTTATTAAAATATACTTTTACTCGTTCAAGACCTTTTACAAATAATGGTTCTAATAATTGGTTTCATGGTTATAGTAAATATAGAGATTATAGAAGTTTTCCATCAGCGCATTCAGCGTCAGCTTTTGCTGTAGCAAGTGTTATTTCATCACAATATAGTGAATATAGGTGGGTGGCGCCAATTTCCTATACTCTAGCTACTCTAACTGCTTTATCAAGAATATATGATGATCAACATTGGTTTTCAGATGTTATATTAGGAAGTTCAATAGGATATTTTACAGGGAAGTTTATATATAATTATAGAAAAAGTAAAGATATAGTATTTATGCCAATAATTAATAGAGATTTATATGGAGTTAGTTTTATTGGAAAAATCTAAATTTGAAGGTTCTATTTATTTTAATGGCTAGTAAGGTAACAATAGAAATAATTGAAAAATATATTTATTCCAAAGCTGAAGTTAAAGATTAAAACTATTTAAATTGCCCTTTTCAATAATTGAATGGGGTAGTTTTTTTAAAATAATGTGAACAGATTAATATTTTATTTCGTTTATATTAAATTTATAGTTAAAAAAAGTTTTTGTTAAATTATACTCTAGATATTATTGTAAAATGAGATTTTTTAAGAACTATACACGATAAACTTATACCTTATCTTTTTTTTTGATATTGATTTTACCCAATTGATATTTATATAAACTTTTAGTTAAATTTATTATTTGTGCAATTATTGATATTTTTAGTTATTATTTTTAATTTTGTAGTAGAATTTACTCTAGAATTTATATGGAAAAATTCAAAATTCAAAATTCAAAATTTTTAACTTAAGTATTAATTGTTTTGCAAAACCTTATCTATATCAGATTTTCTTAAAAAGTTTTGATTTTTTTAAAAATTAATAAAAAAGATTAAGTTATATGACTGAGACTGTAAATAAATCAAATTTTCTTAAAAAAAGTTTTTATTTCTTATATGAGTATTTGATTTTTACTGAATAAGGAAGAATTTATCCAACGTAGATTCAGTTATGTCTCTAAGACGTTGTATTACTTTTGTATCAAGACAAAAATAATGATGTTTTTTTTCAAAACTATCTATTGTCTCCTGTATAACTTAATCTTTTTTAAATTTATTTATAAATTTATTTGTTCCTTTTTGTTTAGTGTATATATCATAATTATTGACCATAAAATGAGAACGACACTTATCAAATGAGGAGCTCTAAATCCAGCTAACATTAAATCTTCGGCTCTAAAGAAACTAACAAAAGTCCTAATTAATGAATATTCAATAATATAAATGAAACTTAAAACTCCAATTTTTAGATTTTTCTTTTTTCTTAAATACATTAAAGATAAAAACGCAACAAAATTTAAAATTAATTCGTATAACATTGCTGGATGGACAGCAATGTTTGGAAATTCATTACCAGCAGGACTACTAACAGGAAAAACTATTCCCCATGGAACTAATTCTTTAAATTTTATTTGTGCTTCAAGTGATAAATTTTGGTATGATTCATACCATTCATAAAATTTGTTATTAGAAAAAATAACAGACCATGGAGTATATGTAGGAACACCATGAACTTCACCATTCATAAAATTTCCAAATCGACCTATGCTTTGTCCAAACATTAAATATGGAGCGGCTAAATCTGTCATTTTCCAAATTGAAACTTTATGTTTAAGTGAGAATATATAAGTACCGAGAATACCTCCAAGAATGCCTCCATGTATAGCCATTCCACCTTGCCAAACAGCTAAAATTTCAAGTGGTTTTGAAAGGTAATAATCTAGATTGAACAGTACATAATAGAGTCTAGCACCAAGTAATCCTGAAATAATTGCAATTATTGCATAATTCTCTATAAAATCTTCTTTTAAATTAAAATCTTTTGCTTCCTTTTTTGCAAAATGTATTCCAAATAAAAAAGCTAATGCGTACATTAAACCATAATATCTTATTTCTATTGGTCCTAATCTTAAAAAAACGGGATTCATATAATACCTCCTATAATCATTTTAACATTATATCAAACATGAAAAACATCTTTTTAATAAAATAAATTTTTCATTACCTTTGATTTTATTTCTATAATGATGTATAATCTATATGTTATGACATAATTGAGTATATCATATTTTTACAAAGCAATAAAGTAATAATAATTAAATTCAAGAATATCTTGATTTTTTTTGTGATAAAATATATAATATAGGAAAATGCACTAAATTAGTGTTCTTTAAATGATAGGAGGTTAAGATGTACAACGTTGTGAATATTACTGACAATGTATACTGGGTAGGTACAAATGACAGAACAACTGATAGGTTTGAAAATATGTGGCCATTAGAGAGAGGGGTAGCATATAATTCATATGTTATAGTAGATGAAAAAACTGTTTTGATTGATACTGTAGAATTTGGGGAAAGTGAAATATTTTTAGATAAAGTAACTCAAGTTTTAGGTGACAGAGATTTGGATTATTTAATAATAAATCATATGGAGCCTGATCATTCTGGTGCTGTAAAAGATGTAATTGTTAGATATCCTAATGTTAAAATAGTTGGAAATGCTAAAACGTTCCCAATGGTAGAAGGATTCTTTGGAATTACTGATAATTTTTATGAAGTAAAAGAAGGAGATAAAATTGAATTGGGAAAACATACTCTTCAGTTCTTTATGACTCCTATGGTTCACTGGCCAGAAACTATGGTTACTTATGAGATAGCTAATAAAATTCTGTTTTCTGGAGATGCATTTGGAAGTTTTGGTGCTTTAGATGGTGGGATTTTTGATGATGAATTAAAAATTGAATTTTATGAAGATGAAATGAGAAGATATTATTCTAATATTGTTGGTAAATATGGAGCAACTGTACAAGCTGCTCTTAAAAAATTAGCAGGATTAGAAATTAAATATATTTGTTCTACTCATGGACCAATTTGGAGATCGCACCTAGATAAAGTTTTAACTCACTATGATAACTGGTCAAAATTAGTTCCTGAAGAAGAGGGAATAGTCATTGTTTATGGTACTATGTATGGAAACACAGCTAAAACTGCAAATGTAATTGCTAGAAGATTAGCTTTGGAAGGAATAAAAAATGTGAGAGTTTATGATGCTTCAAAAACTCATCAGTCTTATATCTTAAGTGATATTTGGAAGTTTAAAGGATTGATTATAGGTTCAGCATCATATAATACAGCAGTATATCCACCAATAGAAGCTTTGTTATCTAAATTGGAACTTTATGGATTAAAAAATAGATATTTAGGTATGTTCGGAACTTATTCGTGGAATGGTGGAGGACTAAGAGGAATTGCAGCATTTGCTGAAAAAATGAGAGGAATCGAAGTAGTTGGAGAAGGTTTTGAAGCTTTTTGCGCACCAAAAGAAAACGATTTAAAAAAAGCTGAAGCTATGGCTGTAGAAATGGCTAATAAATTGAAAGCAGAAAGATAAAATTTGACTGATATTAAAATAGAACTTATGTTAAGGACAATTTAATAAAGAGGTTATTTATGTATTGAGGCTCTTTGTCAAATAGTGTTAGTAAAAATTTTAAACAAATAAATGTACCTAAGAGACTTTGGTAGAATTATGCAACCAAAGTCTTTTTTTATATTAATCAAATTGCAAGAAATAAAAATTTCTCTTCTAGGATTTAAAAGCTTCTATATCTAAAAGCTATTCTTTTAATAACTTTAATTTTATTGTTAATTTTTTCTATAGAGCCATTTGAATATTTTTAAGTTATTTCCAATATACTTTAAATATTTTTAAAAGTTTTAATGCTAGTTTCCATAGGTTAGATTCATTATTAAAAATACCAAAGGTAGCATTGTATTTATGATTTTATGGATTTAATAGAATCATTTTAACAGAACATTTGGGACAAATAAAAGGATTAATTCTGCAACTCATTTTTAATCTTAGAGCAAAATTAATTTTTAATTCCTTTAGAAAGATTTTTCCTAAATTTCTAGCATAAGCATCTTTAAATTAGCTTAAAAGCTTTAGATAATACATGATAAAAAAGTCGCTCTAAAAACTTAAGCATATCAATAATTCAGGTTGAGGACAAACAACTAGTTTTTTGAAAAAACATTATTACTTTTATCTTGATACAAAAGTAATACAACATTTTAAGGATATAACTGAATTTACATCAGATAAATCTTTCTTATTCAGTAAAAATCAAGTATTTACATAAGAAATAAGATTAAGTAATTACTACAGTCACTAAATTTCAAAACTCGCTTTTAAGAAGCTCAAACAGCTCACAATTCTTAAGGTTCCTTTCGTTAACTTAATTTAAATTTCTTATGTAGGTATACCTAAATAAAAAAAAACAAATAAAATCTTTTTTAAGAAAATTTTATTTATCTATAGTCTCATCAATAATTTCATTTATTTTTTTTTAATAATATGGTCAGTATATCTAAAAGTAACAGATTCTTTAAAATAGGATAAGGTATTTTTGTTTTTCAATTCAATTGTTAGCATAGATTTTACCATAAGAATTAGAAAAACAAGGCTTATAAGAAAGGACGATTTTGTGAGATTTAGAACAATTAGGACAAATGTATTGAAAAAAAACTAACTTTTTGTCTTTACAAGATTCCAACTTTTCAGTAATATCTAAAATATTGTTGATATTTTTAGAAGGGACTAAGGGTAATTTAGATTTAAAGAACCCTTCATAGTTTGATAAAATTATTCTAGAGATAGTATGTTTTTTTTAGAATTCAAATTTTTTATTAACACTTAAAAGATTTTTGTTTTTATCTGAATTCTTTTGAAAAGACTCCTTATTTTATTAGTGTTAGAAAAAAAGAGGTAGAATGAAATAAAAATTTCATTTTTTTAATGTTCTTTTTTGTTCTCAAATTTTTTAAATTTAATAAAAATTATTGAAATTTTCATATTAAATACTATAAAAAATAAAAAAAAACTTATTGTAAATAACAGCCATAGATGAAAAGTTGAAAACACTTTTTTAAAAAAGTATAATTACGTAAGTAAAGTTATAAAGGGGAGTTGGAAATGTTGAATGAAGAAGTTTTTATATTTTGTAACAGTTTAACTAAAGACAATATAGAAGAAAAAATTAATTTTTTTATGACTAAAGCAAATTGTTCCTATTCAAAAGAAGAAGTTAATACTATGTTAATTAGAATAGTAGAAGATTTGGTAGAGGGGAAAAAATATGAGTTTATTGAAAAAGTTATTGAAACTAAAGAAAAATTAAAAGAATTGATGGTGTTTATTCCTCTTAAGGAAGAGTATTTGTATCATTTTTATTTAATTTCTCTATCAATAAATGGTAAGTTTAAAGATATGATAGCAACCTTTGAAGAAATCAAGCCACAGGAAGATTTAAATCTGTATTCGGAAAAAATAAAATTTAATATAGGAAGAGCATATGCAAAAGTAGCCAAATATGATAAAGCTATTGATATTTTAAAAAAATGAAGATTTAAATTAAAAATTTTCTTAGTTATATATATTTTTTTTAAACTGATGATGATAGAAATATAGAGATTTATGACGAACTTTTAAAGGAAAGTGAACTTTTAAGAGCTAGAGCTAATAGATCTCTTGGATATTGCAAATATTACTTTAGAAATTGAAATGAAAAAAGTAAAGTATTATCTAAAAAAGGGGCTAAATTAATTATTGAACGTTGAAAGCGAATACAAGAACCTTTTATTATATAAGTTTGTTCAAATTTTTAAAAATTTAGGGAATTATATACGCTGTTTAAAACAATCTACAATGTTCAATGTAGGTGACGAATTAAAAATAATTAATAAAATCAAGGGAAGAAGTGCGAATAGTTTTATTAATAAGGAAAAAATTGTAAATCTATCACCGACGAGTGGGCATTTGATGAAAAGTGACCTTATAATAGATAAATTAAATGTTTTAAAGAAAAAATAATGTAAAAATAAAATTATTTCAATTTACATATTTCTTTTTATTTAGAGGCTATTTCTGAAAGAAAACATTAATTTTAATCTTTTTATAATGGAACCTATGTCAAGGAGAATTTAATAAAGGGGCTATCATGTTGTTGATAAAAGATGACTCCTGCAAATACAGGAGCCACCTCATATATTTGACTATTTGGCTACTTTTTTTATTTTTTTTAACAAAGGGTTTAGTTATTACTTTTCATACTCTTTTATTTTCTGTTTTTTCTGTTTTAATTGTGCTATTTAGAAATAAATTCATGATTTTTTTTTCATT
This sequence comes from uncultured Fusobacteriaceae bacterium, assembly GCA_964517235.1. Lineage (GTDB taxonomy): Bacteria > Fusobacteriota > Fusobacteriia > Fusobacteriales > Fusobacteriaceae > CAZFBB01. Next base: position 3,782 of record CAZFBB010000020.1, on the reverse strand, counting down.
ATTATAAATATGTTCTTTTACAGCTACTTTCTTATTATTTTTTAAATACCATTTTAGAGAATCTTTCATTCCTTCCTCAAAGGATATTTTACTCTTATATATAAAATCTAATTTATTTGTACTCAAGTAATAATCATAATCATAAAATGGGAAAAAATCTCTTGAATTAAAATTATATTTATCATTATCAAAATTAACAACTTCTACTTCTTTACCAGTTACTTCCATGGCTATATTTACCCATTCTCTAAAGGTAATATATTCTTTGTTTGAGGCATTATAAATATTTCCCACTAAATCTTCTCTTTCTAAAAGTGTAATTACCATATTTGCCAAATCGCTTACATGTATAAATTGTACTTTTGTTTCACCATCTTTAGGTATAATTATCTTTTTATCTTCTAATATTCTTTCGAATAAATAAGCTTCTCTATAAATATAATTGTTTGGTCCATAAACATATGGAGGTCTTAGGACAATAAATGGAAAGTTTTCTTTTTTAAATTTTTCTTTAAGAAACTCCTCTGCTTCTATTTTGTTTAGTCCATAATCTTTCCAATATTTATTTTCTCCAATATCTCTATCTTCTTGGAATGGAAGAGTAGAAGAGTTTTTGTAAACAGCACCAGAACTTATGAAAATATAATTTTTTAATTTTTTTTTATTTAAAGTTTCATAAAGGATTTTAACATGATTTTTATTAAGAGCAGACACATCAATTACAAAATCAAAGTCTAATTCTTGAAAATGCCTATTTAATTCTTTTGAATCTTCTCTATCTACTTGAATTTCTTTGACAGTATCTAAATTTAAAGGATTATTTCCTCTATTGCACACAGTAATGTCATAGCCTTTTTCAATTAGTTTGTGAACTATTTCTAAACCAATAAATAGACTGCCACCCATAATCAATACTTTTTTCTTCATATATCCTCCCTATAGTGTCGCCGCGATACTTTTATTAAAAAAGAGAAAGCTATAAACTTTCCCTACTTTTTTCATATGTAATATACAATAAATATGTAGCAATTGCCCAATAAATCCAGAAAACTGGTGCAACTGAAGGTAAACTATCATTAAATAAACCAGTTACCAAGTAACCAATACTTCCAAGGTAAATCATTAATGAAAAAGAATTTTTTCTTACATCTATTTTTCTAAATGTTACTATTCCTCCTATCAAAAATAGAGCACATGCAAAAACAAAATTAATTAAAGAAAATACTCCTGTATTAATACCAATTTGTAAATATATATTATGAGGTTTATCTACAACAAGATTTCGTTGATTAAAAGATATTGTCTTTCCAAAGTTATCATTTTGAGGAAAAATGACAGAATAAGTATCTGGGCCATATCCTAATAATAATGTTTCTTTTAAAAGTGGTATAGACCTTGACCAAATATATCCTCTTACAGAACCACTTTTTTCACGTCCATCTAAAGGAGTAAACCTAGGGATTTTGACTAATTCTTGCATCATATTTCCAATTCCAGTAGAAAAATATTTTCCTTCTTTAAAATAAATTGGTAATGAAATTTCTTGATCATAAACCATAATTAAATGGTCAGAATTGATTACGAAAGTAAAATTCTTAATAGATTCTTCTTTAAAGTTTATAAGTGGTACTACCTTTGGTTCATTATCCATAGTTATTTGACTATTACGTACTTCTACTTCTAACTCCCTATTATCAATAGAATAAAAAGTAATATTTCCATTGTTTTCTTTCAACTTAAATTGTCCATAAATACTTTCAAAGTACAAATACCCTTCTTTACTATACACATCTCTTATAGTATTTCTGCTAGATTCTATATTAAATAATTTTCCACTTAGACTAGAATCAGAAGAAACTTTATTCATAATTAGAAATACTAGAATAAATGAACTTAATAAAATACCCAATTCTTTTTTGTAATACTTTATGTACTTAAAGAAAAAAATTAAGGAAAAAATAGCTGTAGCTTGAGTTCCAAGAAAACCAGCTCTAGACCTGCAACCAATTAAATTCATAAATATGAAAATACTATAAATATAAGAAAGATATAAATATTTTCTATTAGGATTATTTTTGTTTTTAAAAACTAATCCTATACTTAAAAATAACATCATTATCATATAAGAACCAACAAAATTGGTATTGTACAGAGTACTGTATATAGTATATTTACCAAATTGAAATTTTAATATATCTTTCATATGTTCATCAGCTTTAGATAATATTAATGAACGACCTAAATCACTTCTAAAAAAATCAAAACCAAAGTATTGGAAGATTCCTATAGTTCCAACAACTAAGGATCCAACTATTATCCCTCCTAAAATTATCTTTACATCATCTTTGTCTTCAATAGAAGCATGAACAACATAAAATAGAAGTAAATAAGCAAGTAAAGTAAACATGCCCTCATATCTATCTCCAAGGCCTCTTAAGGCAAGTTCTTTAAAAGGACTAAAAAATGTAGATAAAACTATAAAAAGAGCATAGATAATTAAAAAGGTATAGGATATGTGCCATTTTAATTTTTTTCTTTTATTAATAAAAAATATTATGGTTGATAGAGTAAGAGAAACAAATAAAAAAGTTATTTTGTAGTAGGAAAAAAAATCTAAATTTATCTCTCCCTTTGGAAAAGCCATAAAAAATATAGAATCTTTAGGTTGTTCAACTTTTTTTAAAAGGACTATATTGGGCAAAACAATAGCAATAAAACTGATAAAATAAATATGTAATTTTTCAAACTTAAATTTCATATATCCTCCCTGATATAATTTAGTTGTTATTATAAAAGTATTATTTATATTTTTTAATATAATAATTATACTACAAATTCATTTAAAATAAAAGTATAAGGTAGTAGAAAAGAGGAATAAAAAATTGAAATTTTCCGAATTGTCAATTTAAATCAAGAAAAAATATATGCTAAATATCTAGACAATAAAAAGTAATGTTTTTACTCTTGTTACTATTCCTAATACTTCTTCTGGTGTAAGATATCCCAATGATTTTCTAGGGACACTGGTTCCAGTTATTACAAATCTTATTTAGTTTTTTTTGACTATGTTTTGATAAATTTGCTGATTTTATTAAATCTTTTTTCATTATTTCATTTGGGTTTTCATTTAAACCTCTTTGACCTATAGTGAATCTGGGTCATTAAAATATATTTCACAATTCCTCTTTATCTCTTTTCATTTAGAAAATTCTTTTCTCTATAAAAAACTATTGTTTTAATTAGATTATTTGAAATATTATTTAGTTATTTATTAATACCATTAAGTAAATTTTTATTCTTTCTACTGGCTTTTAATAAAAGAATAAATTTAGATTTCTTTTCAACTAAAGTTACTATAGTAGATTTTTTCTTTTTCCTAATAATCTTATCTAAAGTATCTAGAGTCTAAATGTTCTTTAATATTAGAATACTTCAAATTTCATTTATGAATAGCTTCACAATTATTTATCTTACTTTTAGATTTTTTATGATTACTTTTTTTCCTTTTCTTCTTAATTTTGTAGGATTAAAAGACCAAAGTTTAGTTGAGTAGAAAACAATGGTCTTTTAAAATGGCTTTTATTTGTTTAATTTACTAATTTATAGGCACCGAATAGGTTCTTCTAGAGTTAAGTGATAAAGAATAAATACAATTTTGGTAAAGAATCAAATTAACTTTAACAAGTCTTTATTTCCAACTATTTTTTTATATTTATGAAGATTTTTGTAAACTTCTACCCTTCTACTCTTGGGCAATTTCCTAGTGTAAATATAATTTTCCT
>CAZFBB010000019.1:0-28083 GCA_964517235.1 uncultured Fusobacteriaceae bacterium | reverse complement strand
TCGCATATGCTATTTTATTTTTTGTTTTTTCTGATTTAATTATACAATTCAGGAACTATAAATTAAACCCCTCATTTACTGAGAGGTTTAAATTTTTTTAATAGTACACAATTTTGTCTACCTAAAAACCCTTTTTATAAAACAAGATAAATTTTTATTTCTTATTTTTAATTTTAAAATTGTCTTTAATGATGGTTTAATCCATATTCTTTTATAATTTTATGAGTAAGGTTAGTCGGAATTTCTTCGTACTTTATAAAATTCATAGTAAAAGTTCCAGTTGAGTGAGTTATTGACCTTAAATCAATGGCATATTTAAACATTTCACTTTGTGGTACTTCTACTACCAATTTTTGGTATCCCTCACTAATACTTTCCATTCCTAAAATACGACCTCTTCTCTTATTCATATCACCTACAATATCACCCATATATGTATCAGGGGTAATAATCTCAGCACGCACAATAGGTTCTAATATTACTGGAGTAGCCTCATTCATTCCCTTTTTAAATGCAAAGCTTGCAGCCATTTTAAATGCCAAATCATTTGAATCAACACTATGATATGAACCATCATAAAGAGTAGCTTTAACATTCATAACAGGAAAACCACCTAAAACACCTCTTTCCATAGACTCAACCAAACCTTTTTCTACAGCTCCAAAATATTGTTTTGGAACACTTCCACCATGAACTTCTTCATTAAATTCAAAGGATTCATTTGAAGGCTCAAATTTAATATAGACATCTCCATAATGACCAGAACCTCCCGATTGCTTCTTATATTTACCTTGTACATTTGAATGCCCTTTAATAGTCTCTTTGTAGACAGGTTTAGGGTCGACTAATTTCGCTTTAACACCAAATTCTTTCTCTAATTTATCCATAATAATTTGAATTTGCTTCTCCCCTTGTCCTCCTATTAATAATTGTTTTATTTCATGATTACGTTCAAAAGAGAAAGTAGGGTCTTCATCATTTAATTTTTCTAAAGATGATCCGATTTTTTCATCATCATTTTTACTTTCAGTTTCTATAGCATAATAAAGACAAGGCTGATTAAATAGGATTTCTTCATAGATTATAGGATTATCAATAGAGGATAAAGTATCACCTGTTTCACTATAAGAAAGTTTAGTAGTTGCACCTATATCGCCAGCATGAACGAGGTCACACTCTACTTGTTCTTTTCCCCTTATCAAGAATAAATTACTAATTTTTTCCTTCTTGTCCTTATTTCCATTATAGACTTCCATATCTTTTTTTAATATACCTGAATTTACTTTAAATATGGATATACGACCCATATATGGATCAAAGATTGTTTTAAATATAATTGCACTAAATTCCTCTTCGACCTCTACCTTCCGAGTAGATATGTTTCCTTCTAAATCTAATCCTTTTCTAATACAATTATTCATTTGACAAGGTGTAGGGAGGTATTCATATAACATATCAAACAAAGTATGTATTCCTACCATATCATTAGCTGATCCTACTAAAACAGGGACTATATCTCCATTTATTACACTACTATTTAAACCTTTATGTATCTCGTCTATACTAAAAGGTTCCCCTTCAAAGTATTTTTCCATTAAAACTTCATCTGTTTCAGCCACTGCTTCTAATAATAATTCTCTTATATCATTTACTTCACGAAGAAGACTCTTATCTATTGATGAATCGATACATTTTTCTCCATCAAAAATTCTTCCGTTCAAATCAACTACATTAACAAAACCTTTAAATTCATTTTTTTCACCTATAGGTAGACAAAATGGAGCAACTTTCTTTCCAAATTTTGACTTTAATTCACTCAATAATTTTTTATAATTTATAAAGCCTTTATTCATTTTATTAACAAAGATTATCCTTGGAATCTTTCTTTCTTCTAAATAATTCCAAGCCTTTGTAGTACCATGTTCTACGCCACTAGTTGCATCTACTACCAAAACAGCTCCACCAGCAACGCGAAGTGCACTTTGCATTTCACCTTCAAAATCTTCATAACCTGGGCAATCTAATATATTGTATTTGTGTCCATGAAATTCTAGAGGTAACACAGACAAACGTATAGAAAAATGACGATTTCTTTCTTCTTTATCAAAGTCAGAACAAGTATTTCCAGCTTCTACACTACCCATTTTGTCTCTTACTCCCGAAACAGTCAGTAAACTTTCGGCCAAAGTAGTTTTTCCACTACCAATGTGACCTAATAAAGCGACATTTCTTATTTGATTCATTTCATAATCTTTCATAGTCTTCCTCCTTTTTGTTAATATAGTTTCTCTTAATTATATATATACCCTTAAAAAAACTTTCCTGCAAAATATTATGAAAAATTCATTTCTTTTAGAACTTTTGCAAAAGTATTCTATTAATTAGCAATCAAAAAAACAAAAATTACAACTTTAAATTTTAGTAGATTATAATCTTTATTAACACAATATATAAATCTAAAATAGTTATCCATATAGATTTTTTAGCAATCATATGGTAGTGTATTATGCTAAGTACACCATCTTACTTTTTCTTAAAATTCTTCATAAATAAGTCTTTTTCTACTTAAATATATATAATCATTACTATCTTTATTATAAATAAAAAAATGATTGAATAAGAAAGAAGTAATAAGGTCATATTTAAATTATTGGTCAAGGAAATTTTTTGTTTATTGTTATATTTAAAAAAATAAAGTAATAAAACAATAAGATAATTTAAATAACAATTTGGATGTAAAGAAAATTAAACAGACAAGTTTGTAATAAATTTGAAAAGTATAAAAGGATTATTGCTCAATATTTAAAGAGAGAGAAGGTGGATTTGTTGAAGAATAGAATTATTTTAAAAAAGTTATTTTTTATATTTTTTCAATAACAAAATTAATGAAATCTCCCTTAATGGGAATAACTGTAAAGGAAGTTTCTAAAAAATCAGAAATGAACTTGTTAGAGATACAAATATTGTAATTTTAGATGAGCCCTTTTCTTCACTAAATTCAAAATTAAGAAAGGAAATTGAAAAATATTTGAAAAAAATATATTTAAATATGATTAAATAATTGAAGTTTCGAAAGATGGATTAAGAAAATATCTTCCTTTGGAATATTTGAACAACGATTTTGTTGTAAAAAATCAATTATTTTAACGTTTCGAGTTGTATAATTAAATGTGACAAAAAATAGAAATCTCATAAATTATTCGATAAAACGTAAGTTTTACCAAATATAGAAAGGATAATTGTGGGAGAAGAAATAAAATAACTAAAAACTCTATTGAAAAATTTCAGGAAATAGTTATCAAATATAATAGAATTATTCTTGGTAGTAACTTATGGTTCTTAGCTTTAATTTTATTTTAAAAAGGAGAAAAAATTTGGATGGGATAAATTATGTGAAAATAGAAGAATACATAAAAAATATAGATGGAATATATGCTCATAAAAAAAAGGTAGAAGATAAAACTTTTAGAGAGACATTACTTGAACATTCGGAGCTTACTAAATTAAAATTAGAGGAATTAGTAGAAGAAAAGAATTTGAAAGTGGTTTTTGAGAACTTTGAAGGTATATTTTTTCAAGAGGAAGATGCAAGAAAAAAATGGAGAGATTTACTCTATAATGCTATATATCTTCATGATTTAGGAAAGATAAATATAAATTTTCAAGCACATAAAATGAAAAATGAAAACTTCAAGTTAAATATACAACAGAATACAACAGAACATTCAGTTTTTTCAGCATATCTTTATATAGAAATTATGTTTGATTATTTAAATGTAACAGAAGATGAATTAAAGGAATTGGAACTTGGAGACAAAATAAATCCAAAGGGCGACTTAATATTCTTTGTTTTAATAAATGCCTTTGTTATATCTAAACATCATGGGAGATTAGATGATTTTAATAATTTTATCAACATAAAAATAGATAACTTATGTATGGACGAAAGTAGATATGATTTGCTAACAATGGTAAAAGAAGTTATAAAAGATAATTTTTTAATAAATGATATTAAAGAAGATGGAATAGAATATTTTTACAATGAAAAAGATGCTGTTGAGAAAAGGAATAAAGAGTTGTATATTTATATAAAGTTTATTTTTTCATTAATGATTGATTCGGATATTTACTCTACTTATGAATATATGATTGGGAAAAAAGTAGAAAATTATGGAACTTATAAAGATATGAGTCTTTTTCAAAACTTGGAATATCCCCTAGAGGGAAGTATATATGATAATATTAACAAGTATAAAAAGTTTTTAGAAGGAAAGGAAAAATCACCTTTTGAAGAGGGTTCTATTAATGTATTAAGAAGTGAGATGTTATTAGAATCAAATGAAGAATTATTAAGGAATTTGGATGAGGATATATATTATCTTGAAGCACCTACAGGAGCGGGGAAAACAGTAACATCATTAAAATTGGCATCAGAAATCATAAAAAATAAAAAAGAAATTAATAAGATTTTTTATATTTTTCCCTTTAATACACTAATAGAACAAACGAAAAAATCATTAGATGAAATTTTGGGAGAAAATAGAGAAGAAGAAATAAAGAGAGAAATAGGAGTTATAAATTCAATTACTCCCATAGAAACAGAGGAAGAATATGATGGAGATAGATTTAAGATTAATTATGAAAAAGCTTTATTAACACGTGAATTTATACATTATCCACTTGTTCTCACATCACATGTGAAGTTTTTTGATTTTTTATTTGGAATCCATAAAAATCAAAATTACCCTTTAATTCACCTAGCTAATAGCGTTGTAATATTAGATGAAATTCAATCATATAGAAATGAAATTTGGAGAGAAATTATTAAATTTTTACATAGCTATAGTGAACTATTGAACATAAAGTTTATTATAATGAGTGCTACACTTCCTGAACTTAGCTATCTGTCTAATAGCAATAATTATGTGAAACTAATAAAAAATAGAGATAAATATTTTCAGTCTCCATTATTTAAGAATAGGGTAGAAGTTGATTATTCATTACTTGATGTTGATAAAGAGGAAATAACTTTTGAAATTCTTAATAAAATCAAGGAAGAGGAAAATAAGTTGATTTTAATAGAATTTCAATTTAAAAAAGAAGCTTTTAATTTTTTTGAATTACTAAAAGATGAAGAGGTAGAATGTGAGCTTTTAACAGGAGATGATAGTATAGCAGAACGTGATAGGATTATAACTAAAGTTAAAGAGTTGAATAAAAGACCTTCAAGTGAGAGAAGAGATAACTTTATTTTAATATCAACTCAAGTTATAGAAGCTGGAGTAGATATAGATATGGATTTAGGATTCAAAGATATTTCTCTTTTTGATTCAGAAGAACAGTTTTTAGGCAGAATAAATAGGTCATGTAAGAAACAAGGGTGCAAATGTTATTTCTTTGATTTATCAGATTCTAAAAAAGTATATGGTGGTGATGAAAGAATTTTTGATGATAATACATTAAAAAATGAATGGGTAAGGGAACTTTTAGAAAAGAAAAATACTGCTGATTTTTATAAAAAAATTATGGATAAATTAAATAAAAAAAATGAAGATATTAATGAAAAAATTACACAATTTAACTTTAGAGAGATAGAAGATTATATGAAACTTATAAAAACACAACAAAGATACAGAGTCTTTTTTAATCGAAATATAGAAATACTAAAGGATAATAAAAAAATTATTCTAAATGGAAGAGAGGTTTGGGATAAGTTTATAGATTTTCTTGAAAGTAATGAGAAAAATCATGCCAAGAAAAAAGTTCTACTTTCCTACCATTTAGAAGTTCTTAATAATTTTACCTATGAATTATTTAATAAACCAGATAAGTTTCAAGATGAAAGATTTGGAATTTGCTATATAGATGATGGTGAAGAATATTTTAAAAATGGAAAGTTAGATAGAGAAAGATTGAAAGAAGAAAAAAATAAAGACTGGGATTATATATTATAGTGTTGGAGGAAAAATGAAAATAACAGGGACAATAATAAATTATTATATTCATTGTAAAAGGCAATGTTATCTTCATTATCATAAGTTAAATTTGGAAGATAATAGTGAGTTGGTACAAATAGGAAAAGCCCTACATGAAGAAAAAAATACAGAGGAATTGTCTATAGAAAACATTAAAGTTGATAAATTAACAAGAGATTATCTTGTAGAAATTAAAAAATCTGATGCTGATTTAGAGGCTGCAAAGTATCAACTTCTTTATTATCTAATGGTTCTAAAAGAAAAAGGGATTGAAAAAAAGGGGAAATTGGAAGTTGTTGAAAAGCTAAGGAAAAACAAAAAGACTTACATATTAGAGTTCCACCAAGAAAGTGAAAATGAAGTTAAAAGGATTCTTAAGGAAATTGAAGAGCTTGTTGAAAAAGAAAAAATTCCAGAAAGAAAAGAGGCTAAAAAATGTATAAAGTGTGCGTATTATTCTTATTGTTATATTTAAGGGGGGTTGAATGGAAACAAAATACATAATGAATAAAGGAACGCTTAGTAGAAAAGACAACTCTATTTGTTTTAGAAATGAGAAAGAAAAGAATAACTATATTCCTATAGAAGGGGATATTTGGCAAAAATTTTATAGAAGTTTTTCTTTGATTTTGCCTGAAGACTTTATTATGAATAAAAGAGTTAAAAGGCCACCAGACAATCCTATAAATGCCTTGATATCTTTTGGGAATAGCATATTATACACAAAGACTATAAATCAAATTTATCAGACACATTTAGATCAAAGCATTAGTTTTCTTCATTCTCCAAGTGAAGGTAGATTTTCCCTATCCCTTGATTTATCTGAGGTATTTAAGCCGATTATTGTATTTAAAACAATTTTTGATTGTATCAATAATAGAAAACTTCGAGTGGAACAACATTTTGATAAAAGAGTAAATTATTGTTTACTAAATGGAAAAGGAAAAGAAATTTTTATTGGAGCACTAGAAGAAAGAATGAATACGACTTTTATTCATACAAAATTAAAAAGAAAAGTTAAATTGATAACAGGAATAAAATATGATGGATACAAGTTAATAAAAGCTATTATGGAAGGTGAAGAATTTAAACCATTTAGTATAAAGGAGAAATGCTAATGAGGAAGAACTATAATTATGTGATAGTTTGCTATGATGTTGGAGAGGAACGAGTAAATAAAGTTTTTAAAATATGTAAAAAATATCTATTTCATTTTCAGAAATCTGTTTTTAGAGGTAAAATAACCCCTAGTAATATTATTAAACTAAGAAATGAATTGAAAAAAGTTATAGATACAGAGTATGATTTCATTAGTATTATAAAGCTAATGAATGAAAGTTATTTTGATGAAGAAATTTTGGGAATAAATGAAGAAGATGGAGAAAGTCTGTTTCTATAGACCTCTTCATCTTCTTTTATATTATATATTAACCATCAATTTTTGATTGAAACATTTCTACAAAGAGGTATTTAAAAAGGATACTTATTAGACATATTGGTATTATGCCCGAAAACTATTTAAAAATTAAGTTAAATAAAAATATTTTTATATTTTCAACCTAAATATAAAAATGAAATTTGACAAATATAATAAGTCGAGTTAGTCTTGTTTTAGATAAAGAATTAAAAAAGGAGGGAAAAATGTTTAATGTCTATGAGTTAAAAGTAAAAAACTATTTGCTTGATGATATTTCTTTGGAAGATTCCTTAAGAGAAATTATTTCCATTGTAGATAAAAGTTTTTTGAGTGATGAAAAATATCATAAATTTCATACTGAAAATAAATTTAAGCAATATTCTATAAGTGGATTTACTCCAATAGAAAAAGATAGAGTCTTTAATAAGGGTAAAATCTATAATTTTTTTATAAGAAGTGTTAATCAGGAATTGATAAATTATTTATCCAAAACAATTGTTAATCTTTATACTGGTAAGATAAAGGTATTAACAGTTGAAATAAAGCATATTCCAAAGGGAACATTAGAAAAAATTTATACTCTAACTCCTGCTATTGCAAAATTTGAAAAAGGATATTGGGAACAAATTGCTAGTAATAATGAGCTTCAAGATAGAATAAAGATTAATTTGATTAAGAAGTATAAAGACTATACAGGTGAGCAAATAAATTTAGAAGAAGCAAAATTCTATTCTTCTTTTTCAATAGATAATAAATACCCTATTCCTTTTAAATACAAAACAATTAAATTATTGGGAGATAAGTTTACATTTCATATAAAAGGAGATTCATTATCTCAAACATTGGCGTACTTTGCATTAGCCACTGGTATATTGGAGATGTCTTCAAGAGGAGCAGGGTTTGTTGGTTATAAATACATGGAGGTAGGTGGCAGAAATGCTGAATAGTTGCATAGATTTATTCCATAATTATTATGAACAAAAATTGAAAGAGGATAAAGATATAATTCTAAATGAATATGCTTTGGATTTTGGCACATATTTATATGTAAATATACATTCTGGAGAATACAAGAAAGTAGAGGTCAATAAAAATGAAGATGGTAGAAGTGCAGGGAATATTTTTGAAGAGATAGCTCAAAGAGATTATCTTAGTAAGTTATTAGATATGAATAAGCCTATAGATTTGAAAAAAATTGTGCAATCGAACAATTGCTATTCATTTGTCATAAAAAAGGGAAGTTTAGAACGAGATAATAAAGGAGTTAGGAAATTGACTCTTGGAAGAATAGAAGAGTATTATTCCTTTACAGAGAATTTAAGGGTGAAGTATGTAAAAGATAAAAGTAAGTTAGAAATTTTAGATTCCATAGGTCAAAACAGTGAAGAATATAAAGAGGCAAAAAAAGAAAAAATTCTTAAAATTAAAGAATGGATAAAAAATAATATTTTTGATTTGAATCTTGAAGGAAAGGATTATTTGAAAATATATTTTGATATTCCACTAAAAGAGTATGAGATAGAATCAAATAAGTATCTTCAAGCAAATTTATATAATAAAAATGATTACAATATCTCTATAGGTAATGAAATTTATGGAGTACCTAATGATAATTTGGGAATGAATAGTAAAAAACCCTATTTGGAAAACAAAACAAGAAAAAATAAAGCTCCATATTTAATAACTTCAAAAGATGCTCTAAGACAAAAATTATTTTTTGATTATTTAATGATACTTGTGTCAAATAAAAGAAATTATGTTTATATTACTTATGATGGAAATATAGTTTCTTATTCAAAAGATGAAGTGCCTGATGGTTTCTCTGGGTACTTTCTGAAGGTAAAGAAAGGAAAGGAAGCAGAGATAGTTGATTTTGATCTCTCGAGAACTTCTAATAATAATGGTATAAAAGGAAAAGTTGAAAATCATTTTAATTTGACAGGAAAAAGTATAAAAAATATACCTAATTATGGTTCGGCAGAAGATTTTAAACCTTTACTAGAAAGGTTTAATAGAACCTTTTATAACGGCACTCTTTACCTTTGTATGTTTGACCCTAATGAATATGCCTATAAATCAAATAAAAAACTAGAGGTTCATTTGAGAAAGTTAGGAATAGGTTTTTATCAATGGATTTATAAAGGTAATAAAAGTATCTTAAAAGGAATTTTTGAAAAAATAACATTAAATATAATTTTTGAAAAATTATATGAAGGAAATGCATTAAGTAGTAAAATGATGTTTAGTGTAAGAGAAACATTTATCGGAATAATTACAGAAAAGGAGCGGGAAATAATGAGCAGATTTGAAAACGTTAGAAATAAGTTAGACAATCTATTTTCTACTAAGGAGAGTGAAGATGAACTGAATAAAAATATTGAGTCAGTAGAAGAGTACTCATATATTTTAGGACAGGTTACTTATTATTTACTTAGTCAAAGTGAAGCAAATATGAGCAATAAAACTCATAGTTTAGTTAAACCTATTATTGAGAGTAAAAATCCAAAAAAAGTTAAACAACAAATTATAAATTTAGTTAGCAAATATTCACATAAGATATCTTTTAATTCGAAAAAATTTAATAAGATAATGAGTATGGTATTAGATTATGATGTTGAAAATATTGATAAAGAATTTTTGCTTGGAGGATACTTTTCAGATAACATTATGTATAAAAAATCAAATGATTTAAATTAAGAATAGGAGTTGAATTTAATGAATAAAAGAGTATACGGAATAATAGGAATAAGAGCAGAGTTAGCAAATTGGAATGCAGATTTTAGTGGAACACCAAAATCAACAAATGATGGTGAATTTTATGGAAGTGATAAAGCTTTAAAATATCCTATGAAAAGAATGTTTAAAAATCAAGATGAAAAAATTCTTTACATGAAATCAATGATATTAGTTGGAGATGAATATAGACCAAGAACATTGAAAGAAAAATATGAAGAATACTTTGGTGAGCTAAAAGCCAAAAAAGAAAAAGAAGGAGGAACTTCAAAAAAAGAAGTTTTGACTAACCTCTTTAAGTGTCTTGATGTGAAACAATTTGGATCTACTTTTGCTGAAGGAGGCTACAACTTTTCTATTACGGGGGCAGTTCAAATATCTCAAGGGTTTAATAAATATGATGGAATGGCAGTAGAAACACAGCAAATATTGTCTCCTTTTGGTAGAGAAAAGGAAAAAAAAGATAAGACAATAGAAAATACAAGTCAATCATCTTTAGGAAGCAAAATTATGACAAATGAAGGACATTATTTTTATCATTTTGTAGTTAATCCAAAGGCTTACTCAGAATACGTTAACTTAGAAGTAACAGAAGGATACAAAGAGGCTGACTATGAAAAATTCAAAGAGGCTGCAATTACTAGTGCAACGTCATTTAATACCAATTCGAAAACAGGGTGTGAAAATGAATTTTCTATGTTTATAGAAACAGAAGAAGAAACTTACCTTCCTAATTTAACAAATTTTTTATCTATAACTAATATGGATGATAAAAAAAGAGAAATAAAATTAGACCTTGAAATTCTTGAAAAATTAGGTGACAAAATTAAATCAATTGAAGTTTATTATAATAATTATTTATTAGAATTAGTTGGAATAATCCCAGAAAAAACAAAATTTTATAATATTTTCACAAGAGAAAGTTTAGAGAAATAGTTATGGATATTTTAAAATTTAATTTAAGAGGTAAAACAGCTTTTTTTAAAAGGCCTGATGTTAATACTTTTCAATATTTTACTTATGGGACTATTCATAAAGTTGCACTTCTAGGAATTTTAGGATCAATTTTGGGATTGAAAGGATATAATCATCAATTTGATGAAAAAACAGAGTACCCAGAATTTTATGAAAAATTGAAAGATATAAAAATATCTATTGTACCCTCGAAAGATTTTTTTTCTAAAAAGGTACAAATTTTTAATAACTCTGTTGGATATGCTAGTTATGAAGTAGGAGGAAATTTAATTATAAAAGAACAGTGGCTGGAAGATCCAGAATGGGATGTTTATATTTTGTTAGAGGATAAACAAATTTTAAAAGATTTAAAAGAACGATTATTAGAAGGTAGATTTACATATATTCCTTACCTCGGTAAAAATGACCATTTTGCTGATATTAGTGAAGTTAATTTAGTTCAAGGAAGAATTCTTGAAAATTCAAATAAAATTAATAGTTATCTTCCAAAAAATCGAATAAAAAATATGATTGGAAAGCGAGGAAAGATTGTAGAAGAAACTCTTCCAATTGGTTTAACAAGAAACACTAATCAATATATTTTTCAAGAACAGGTTTTAACATCATTTAGTATAGAACTTGATAGCAATAGAGATGTTTTTCTTGTTGAAAATGATAGTAATAGGTGCTTTTTGTTATTTCAATAATTTTCCAAGTATGATATCCAATAAAATAGGTTTTATAGAGGAAAATCAATGGGAGAGAGGAATTAAATCTTTTTGGTAATAAATTTATGTTCGCTTGGAAAAAAAATAAAAACATTGAATTTATTAGCCAAGAACAGAGGAGATAAATTGAAAACCTTTATTTTTAATGGGTTGATGAATAACATAGAATGTTTTTAAATTTTTTACTATTAAGTGTAAATCTACCTAGGTCAAGTTGATGAATAACATAGAATGTTTTTAAATAAGTAAAATATCTGCTGATGGATTTTTAAAGAAAGTTGATGAATAACATAGAATGTTTTTAAATATTAGATGACTACACAAAAAGTAATTTATTAGAAACAGGTTGATGAATAACATAGAATGTTTTTAAATAAAAGTGTTATAGCTTCTTTGAAATTTCCAATTATAGTTGATGAATAACATAGAATGTTTTTAAATAAATTTGCTAGATGGTTTAATGAAAAAATTCCAGCTATGTTGATGAATAACATAGAATGTTTTTAAATGTTAATTTTAAAGATTGAAGATACTTTTACAAGTTAGTTGATGAATAACATAGAATGTTTTTAAATTATGCAATGCAATGCTTTAATGAACAATCTAGTCGTTGATGAATAACATAGAATGTTTTTAAATTCATTATAAGGAATTAAATAAGATTGACCTAATACTGTTGATGAATAACATAGAATGTTTTTAAATCTGCTTGCAAGTGCTCCTGCCTGACTTCCAGACCATGTTGATGAATAACATAGAATGTTTTTAAATTGGTTTATGTCTATGATAGGCATTCCATTACAAGGTTGATGAATAACATAGAATGTTTTTAAATATTAATACAGGCATATTAATCCATTCTGACCCATTGTTGATGAATAACATAGAATGTTTTTAAATCATATGAGTGGACTTCAAGGAATGGTAGAAAATGTGTTGATGAATAACATAGAATGTTTTTAAATAAGAGGAACTACAAGAGAAGGATTTTATATGTATATAGTTGATGAATAACATAGAATGTTTTTAAATGCTCTTACTTTATCTATTACACTTTTAGGTAATAAGTTGATGAATAACATAGAATGTTTTTAAATCCTGGAACTAAATTCGAATTTGAAAATCCAATGTGTTGATGAATAACATAGAATGTTTTTAAATAGTGCAAGTTGTTCATATCAATTATTGAGAGACGGTTGATGAATAACATAGAATGTTTTTAAATGAACGAAGAAATAATATCTGTTGGTGCAAACACCTGTTGATGAATAACATAGAATGTTTTTAAATAAATGATAGAAGAAGTCCAAAAAAAGAAAAAGTTTAGTTGATGAATAACATAGAATGTTTTTAAATCTGTCTATGTCTCCCCATTTAAGTGCATATGCCATGTTGATGAATAACATAGAATGTTTTTAAATACTACAGAAGTTAAAGCACTTTTTAGTGCAGGAACTGTTGATGAATAACATAGAATGTTTTTAAATCTGTAAACAGTGGAACAGGACTAAATCCTGAATCCTGGTTGATGAATAACATAGAATGTTTTTAAATGAAGATGGAGCTATGCTTTATAAAAAAGATGGAAAGTTGATGAATAACATAGAATGTTTTTAAATTACATAATTTTACCTTTAGACCTAGCAATATGATTGTTGATGAATAACATAGAATGTTTTTAAATTAGTAAGGTAAAGTACCGTTTCCTAAAAGATTTAAATGTTGATGAATAACATAGAATGTTTTTAAATACGGATAATTATATTCCGAGTAATAATACAATTTTCAAGTTGATGAATAACATAGAATGTTTTTAAATGCATATGGAAAGTAAGAATAATCACTTTTTTCTTTTCGTTGATGAATAACATAGAATGTTTTTAAATCTGTAAACAGTGGAACAGGACTAAATCCTGAATCCTGGTTGATGAATAACATAGAATGTTTTTAAATGTAATTAGTGCATCATAATCTGCAGCTTTTTGAAAGTTGATGAATAACATAGAATGTTTTTAAATAGTACATAGGCGACGGTTTCTTAATATTCCTGAATTGCCAATTTAAATCAGAAAATGATATATGCTCAATTGTTCAATGTCTAAGAAACAATCAGTAACCTTTTTAGTTCTCTTGCCATTTCTGGTACTTCTACTGGTGTAAAATATCTCAATAATTTTCTAAAAACACTATTCCACTTATTACAAATCTTGTTTAATTCTTTTTGACTATGTTTGATAAATCTCTTCATTTAGGTAGATTCTTTCTTAGAATTCTATTTAAAAAATAAATATGTAGACTAGTTATTTGTTTCATGTTGATATTTTTTTGTAGCATATATGATATATCCCTTATGAGTTTTTAATGGTAACATATTATATTGCATATGCTATTTTATTTTTTGTTTTTTCTTATTTAATTATACTAAATTTTAATTTCAATTTAAATAAAAGAAGTTTAAAAAAAATAAATTATTTAATAAGTTTTTTAATTGATATTGATTAAAAATTTAAATAATGTATTTTATACTAAGTTCAATTTCATCTAATAAAATAGTTTATTTTTTATAGTATAAATATTATTATTTAAATGTAATAAACTCAATTAGACTGGTAAAGATTAAAAAGTATTTTATTATGTAATGTTGGAGGGGATAAAATGGAAAAATTACAGGAAATTTTTGTAAAAGTGACTTAGAAAGAATATGGGTATAATAGACTCTTGGATATGATTTAGATTCAGATAAAAGATATAAAAGATTAATCGGACATTTTGAAAATAAAGAAAAGTTTGAAGAGTGTGACTTTGATATCAATGTTTTTAGGTTAAAGAGAGTTAATGTAGCAGACGAAGGATAAATTAAAGTTAAAAGAATGCAATACCATTGGAAAAGTAAGGAAATAGATAATTGTATAAATTGCTACAATAACTATAGATATTAGTGGAAGTTAAAAAAGATGACTTTTGTTCAGTACATAAATCATCTTTTATCAATATCATAAACAACCTCTTAATTAAATTGTCCCTGTTATAGATTTTATTTTATTCAAACTAGCCCTTTTTAAAAAATTATTTTAATATAATTTTTTTAGTTAAGCAAAAGGCTATCCCTTTTTCATAATAAGCTCCTTCATTAATAAATACAGGATAATATTCCCCTTCTTTATCAAATAAAACTTCTCCTCCATCATAAAATGAAAAAATCTTACGACCTTTTGTTAATAGTTTAAAATCTTTACCAATTATATCTCTGTGAAGATAGGTTATTCTTTCTCCCTTTTCATTTTTTATATAGTCAATATACTCATCTTTTTCAAATACTTCTACCTCTACCTCTTCATCTAAATCAATAAGGTTATTATTAACTAGTGTAATATATTCAACTATATCTTCAATAAGTTCAAGGGTCATCTCTATCATTATAGGGTCAGCAACATTATTTGCAACTGGACCAGTTTCAATAGCAAATCCATTTTGGCATATAGAGTTTAAAAAAGCTAAATCTTCATTTTGCTTCCAGTAAAATACATTTAGATTCTTATGTTTGGTTTTTAGGAAGTGTAGAAGATGTAAATTAAATCTACTTTTATTTGTAAGAATGATACTCTTACCCATATTAGCATTAGTACTATGCAAATCTATTAAGCAATATTTATCATTTCCATATTTTTCATAGATTTCTTTTGCTATTACTTCCTCTACCAAAGAACCTTTTCCATTCAAAGCTTTTTTTGTAAAGCTTCTATTAAGGTCTTGTTCTATGTACCTTTTTTTACTATCAAAAGATAGAGGATTACTAAAATATTCTTCTACGTCAAATGATTCCCCCTCTAGTTTTTTTACATTAAGGATTTTAAAAACTTCTATTCCAGTCCATTCATTACCATGTGTTCCACCAAAAATAACCAATTTTTCTATGTGCATAATACCCTCCAAAGATTATAGTTTAAGCTTTCACTCCTATCTTTTCCCCCATATATATCTTTGTTTCCAATCCATTTTTGGTATTTTCTATTATATCCTTATCTATATTAACTTTATTTTTTTCAAATACCAATATTATTGTAGAACCACCAAATTTAAAGTATCCCTTTTCATCCCCTTTTTTACCTTCATAAGATTCATTTTTGTTTTGGATAATACTCCCAACCATAGTTGCACCTACCTCTACCATAAGCATATCTCCCATATTAACAGAGTTTATTTCTGTAATACTACGTTTATTTTCAAAGTAAATATTTATATTATGTTTTACTGCATATGGAGATACAGAATAATAATCTCCAATGATTTCTTTTGTTTTTCCTACTTGACCACTTACTGGGAGATGATATCTATGATAATCTGCTGGAGCCAATCTAATAATTGCAAGAGCTCCTTCAGAATATTTTTTATATAATTTTTTATCGGTCAATAATCTCTCTAAAGAAAATTCACTCCCTTTAACAAAAAAAGTCCCAATTTTACTTAAATCTTCAAAATAAAGAATCTTTCCATCTGCTGGTGATACTAATACATCTTCTCTTTGTTCTATTGGCCTTGCGTCTTTTTTAAGTTTTCTTATAAAAAAATCGTTAAAACTATCAAAATATTCCTTTTCAGCTTCGCCAAGGTCTATATTAAAATCATCAACAAATTTAGGAATTTTAAATTTCGAATCTCTTTCATCCATTTTTTTTCCATAAAATTCAGATATAAATCTTCTTTTAATTATGCTTCTTACCGATAATTTTCCAATTGGATTATAGTATAACCATTTTAACCAAAATTCACCTGGAACCTTCTCTATTTCTACCTCATCGGTTTTTCTATTAACATACTTAATTTCATTAATAACTTTATCTCTATAAAAAACTACAAATATCACAGCTCCTAAAAACAATAGTAAAAACATCTTTACTCCTTTATTTAACATTAATCTTTCCATTTTTTATTTCTATTTTATATTTCTTTTTCTTTTTACCAAATAAAATTAAATCAACAAAATGTTCTTTTACTTCTCTATCTATAAATCTTTCAATTTCACGAGCACCAAAAATATCTGAAAAAGCTTTTTTAGCAATATATTTATAGACTTCTTTATCTATTTCTATCTTTGCTCCTTTAACTTCTACTTTTTTAACAAAGTCACTTAACTTTCTATTTACTATACTAACTGCCATTTCTTCATTCATAGGATTAAAGATTACTACATTATTAAGTCTATTTCTAAATTCAGGTGTAAAAGTATCTTTAATAGCTTTATCTATTGAACTTTCTCCATAAACTTTTGCTCCAAATCCAACTGCATTTGTAGCACTTTTTTTAGCACCTGCATTGCTTGTCATGATTATTATTACATTTCTAAAATCAGCTTTTCTCCCACTATTTTCAGTTAAAGTTGCATAATCCATTACTTGTAATAAGACATTAAAGATATCATCATGTGCTTTTTCTATCTCATCTAATAAAAGTACAGCATGAGGATTTTTTCTAATAGTATCTATGAGCATTCCACCTTGCTCAAATCCTACATAACCAGGCGGGGTTCCTATTAATTTAGCAACACTATGTTTTTCCCCATATTCACTCATATCAAATCTTACAAGAGGAATATCCATATTTTTAGCAATTTGTTTTGCAAGTTCTGTTTTTCCTACACCTGTTCTACCTACAAAAAGTAAACTAGCTATAGGTTTATTGTCATCATTAAATCCAGCTCTTGCTCTTTTTATTGAATTAACAACAACTTTTACAGCTTGGTCTTGTCCAAAAAGGGTTTTTTTAACAGAATCTTCTAATTTTTTCAATTTATCCAATTCGCTTTCTTCTACTTTTTCCTCTGGCACTCTAGCCAATTTAGCAACTACTTTTTCAATTTCACGAGGACCAATAGTTATACGTCTTTTTGTATTTTTCTGCATACGCATAAACGCTGCTGCCTCGTCAATAAGATCTATTGCCGTATCGGGTAGATGCCTATCTTTTATATATTTATTTGCTAATTTACATGCTTCTTCTAATGCTTCCTCTTTATACTTTACATGATGGTGTTCTTCATATTTATTTTTTAATCCCTTAAGTATTTTGATACTATCATCGATACTAGGTTCTTCAATATCTATTTTTTGAAACCTTCTAGCAAAAGCTTTATCTTTTTCTATAAATTTGGTATATTCATCATATGTAGTAGAACCCATAAATTTAATTTTACCATCTTGTAAATAAGGCTTCAACAAATTACTTGCATCCATTGCACCATTGTTATTTGCACCTGCACCCATAAGATTATGAATCTCGTCTATGTAGAGGATAGTCCCCTCTTTATCTCCTGCTTCTTCCAAAAGTTTTTTAATTCTATCTTCAAAGTCTCCCCTGTACTTTGTGCCCGCCAATAAAGCAGCTAAATCTACATTGTATAGATTCATATCTTTTAGTTTTTCAGGAACTTTATCTTCTACTATCAATTGAGCTATTGCATTTGATAAAACACTTTTTCCTACTCCTGCTTCTCCAACATGTATAGGATTGCTTTTTGTTCTTCTAAGTAAAACTTCTAAAGTTCTATTTAACTCTTCTTTTCTACCTATAACAGGATCTAACTTCTTTTCAAATGCTCTTTCTGTTAGATTGATAGCATATTTATCTAAATAGGAAATATTTTCTTCAAATCCTTCATCTTCTTCATAAAATTCATCTGGATTATCATATTTATCTACATTTTGATCTACTATAGCATTTAATATAGTTAATCTTTTTAACCCCTGTTTACGTAAAAAATAACTTCCATGAGTTTTTTCCTCTTCAAAAACACCTAAAATAAAGTCGTTAAATGTTAATATTTCTTTTCCTGCTGCTGCTTTATGAAAAGCTATATTATTTAAAATAGTGTCTAATAGAGCTGAATTTATTGGCTGATTAGACATCTCTTCTATATTTATATTAATTAGGTAATTTTCCAAATCTTCCTTAAGTTTTTCTATATCTATAGATAAATCTTCATAAAACTCACGCATCCTTCTATAATCAAGAGATTTATAGATAACATATTCTGGCGTAATATATTCTATACGTTTTTTAATAGCTTCATTATATACTTTTGTAAATAATTCAGTCATTTCTTTATCTAATCTCATTTTATTCCTCCTCTATAGTAACTCTCAATGGGAAATTTTGAGACCTAGCTAATTTAACAGTCATATTTTGTTTTGTAAGAGCTATATCAAATGAATAAACTCCAATTACTGCTTCTCCTTCTAGATGCACCTTCATCATAAGTCCCTCTGCTTCTTGGTAAGTTTTATGAAAAACATCTAGTAATATTTCTGTTACAAATTCTTGGGTAGTATAATCATCATTGTGAAAGATAACTTTGTATTTTTTTGGCTCTTGTAATACAGTATCTATTTTTTTCTTCTCTATAACTTCAATACTCATAATTCACCTCTTGTATTTTCTCTCTTTATTTTATCATATATTCCTTATCAATAGAATAATATTTTCATCCTTTTGTAAATTAATTAAAAATAAAGCTAAATAAATCTCTTTAATCTATAGATGTTTTTCCTAAATAGAAATTTAGTTAAAAGTCAGAGAGAACAACAATGAATCTATTAAGCTTATAGATAAATAAGGGTTAACTAAATGACTATATAAAAAATCTAAATTAAATTAATTAAAGGAATCTTATAGATTAAAAAATAAAAAGGAGTAGATATTTTTTTTAACCACCCCTTTTCTTAATTGTACCTTATTTTGAAAATAACATCATTTTTATAATTTATTTATTATATTAATTTTTGGTATATACATACATCTAAATATCTACCAAATTTATATCCTACTTCTTTCATTGTACCTACCAATTCAAATCCGTACTTATCATGAATTTTTTTACTAATTTTATTATCTTTTGTTACTCTTGATAATATTACTCTTATTCCATTTTCTTTTCCTTTAATTAAAAGTTCCTCTAATATTTTTTTTCCAATACCCTTATTTCGGTGGTTTTTATCAATATAGATAGATAACTCACATGTTCCTTCATAAGCTAATTTATCTGAGTATTTGCTAAAAGAACCCCAGCCTAAAATAACATTGTTTTCTTCACAAACTAATAATGTGTATCTATTATCATATTTTTTAAACCAATCTAATCTATCTTCATATGTTTTTTCTTCTATATCAAAGGTAACTGTAGTATTTCTGACAGCTTCATTATATATTTCTCTAATCTTTTCTATATCTTCTACTTTTGCCCTCCTGATTAACATAACTACCTCCTTATTTTAAATATTCTACCATTACTTTTTAACTTAAAAAAATATATATAAGTTATTTATTTTATTCACCTTTTAAATATTTATTTTTTTAAAAAAAATAGTTTAATTGTATTTTTTAAAAGGTACAATAAATAATAAATTCAACAAAATAAGTACATATAGAAATCATATATATTATATATTAAAATTCTTATTGACATTATAAAGTGTATATATTATAATCCTAGCAACAACAAAATAACGACGTAAAATGCAATGACGAGGAGAGTAACTTTAGGAAGTAGTTATGAGCGAGTTGGTTATGGTGAGAGTCCAACAATGAAGTCTTTAGTGAAGAACACCTCTGAGCAGCTAACCGAAAAGCAAAAAAAGCTTAGTAGACTTAGCCGTTACTAGCACGTTACAGCTAGCAGGTATCGACTATAGAAATATAGCTTCCGTACCCAGTAGAGTCAAGGGTTTCTTTTAGTATATGTAAATACCTGGTTCTTCACTGTAATGTGAAGAACCATTTTTTATTTTAAAGAAAAAAGTGATAGGCGCCATCACTTGAAAAAAATTAGGAGGTAAGAATATGTCAGATTTATTAACAATACCAGAAGGATATAAAAGTAAATTAAGTTTATTAGAAACAGAAATTGCCATCAAAAAATTAAAGGACTTTTTTCAAGTTAATTTAGCCAATGCACTTAACCTTACAAGAGTTTCAGCTCCATTATTTGTTAACCCAAAAACTGGACTTAATGATGATTTAAATGGAGTAGAGAGACCTGTAGAATTTGATTTGAAATCAGGAGATTTAATCCAAGTTGTTCATTCACTTGCAAAATGGAAAAGAATGGCTTTGCATAGATATAAATTTGGTCCAAATAGTGGTTTATATACAGATATGAATGCAATTAGAAGAGATGAAGACCTTAGTAACTTACATTCATTTTATGTTGACCAATGGGATTGGGAAAAAGTAATAAAAGTAGAAGATAGAACTGAAGCAACCCTTAAAGAAACAGTGGAGAAGATCTATAATGTTTTTAAAAAAACTAGTGATTTTATAAAAGGAGAGTATAGGCACTTAACTATGGCTCTTCCTGAGGGAATAACATTTGTTACTACTCAAGAGTTAGAAGATGAGTTTCCTACCCTTACTCCAAAAGAAAGAGAAGATGAAATTACAAAAAGATATGGAGCAGTTTTTATATCAAAAATTGGTGGAACTTTAAAGTCAGGAGAAAAACATGATGGTAGAGCACCAGACTATGATGATTGGGATTTAAATGGAGATATTATTTTTTGGAATCCTGTGCTTAACAGAGCCTTTGAATTATCTTCAATGGGTATAAGAGTATCTGAAGAATCACTTGATAAACAACTTAGTATAGCAGGTGCTGATGATAGAAGAACTTTAGACTTTCACAAACAATTATTAGAGGGAAAACTCCCATATACAATAGGTGGAGGTATTGGTCAATCTAGAATTTGTATGTTCTTTTTGGAAAAAGCTCATATTGGTGAAGTTCAAGCTTCACTATGGCCACAAGGTATGCAAGAAGCTTGTGAAAAAGCTGGAATAGAACTTTTATAGGAATAATACTAAAACTTGCCTAATAAATTTTCTTTGGAACAAGGTAGATACAAAACTCTACTTGATTATATCTTTACTTTATTCTATTTTAAGAGGATTAATACAAGTTTTAGCTATCAATTAGTAACCTTTTATTTAAAAAGGTGCAACTTAGATATTTAGGTAGAATGAAAATAAAAAAAAATATTTATTATGTATAAATATTTTAGCTTACAAAAGTCTATTAACTAAGTAGATTTAGCCTATATTGTAACTATTATAAAACTTGACATAAAGGTTCAAAATAGTTATAATATGGAAAGATATAATTCAAATGCCATGATGAGGAGAGTAACTTTAGGAAGTAGTTATGAGCGAGTTGGTGACGGTGCGAGTCCAACAATGAAGCCTAGAATGAAGAACACCTCGGAGCAGCTAACCGAAAAGCAAAAAAAGCTTAGTAGATTTAGACGTCATTAGCACGTTACGCTAGAGGGTATCGACAAAAGTCCGTACTTAGTAAATTGTGTATAATATTTAGAATTATTATGCCCTTCACTAATACGGTGAAGGGCTTTTTTATTAAATTTTTAAAATAAAGCAAAAAACTAAAAGTTCAATTATTAATTATTAACTGTGAACCTTGCTTTAGTTTTAAAATTTGATAATTGGAGGAAGATAAGATGGAAATGAAAGACATAATTAAAAAAGTCAATCATTATGCTGCTTTGGCAAAAAAAAGAGAGCTAAGTCCAGAGGAGCAAAAAGAAAGAGCAAAGTATAGAGAGTTGTACTTGCAACAATTTAGAGCTCAAGTAAGAGGTCATTTGGATAGTGTAAAAATTGTAGATCCACAGGAGAATAACAAGATTAATTAATAGGAGGAATAAGATGAAAAAGCTAACTGTAAAAGAGTTATACAGAGAAACAAGTGCTCATCTTGGAAATGAAGTTGAAATAAAAGGATGGGTTAGAAAAATTAGAGTTTCAAAAAACTTTGGGTTCATTGAATTAAATGATGGTTCATTCTTTAATGGAGTTCAAGTTGTCTTTGAAGAGGGACTATTAAACTTTGATGAAGTTTCAAGAGTAAGTATCGCTTCATCGTTAATTATTAGGGGAACGTTAATTGAATCAGAAGGTTCTGGACAGACTTTTGAAATAAAAGCTACAGAAGTAGAAGTAATTCAAAAAGCAGATTTAGATTATCCTTTACAAAACAAGAGACATACTATGGAATACCTAAGAACTATTGCTCATTTAAGACCAAGAACAAATACTTTTTCGGCAGTTTTTAGAGTTAGATCATTAGTTGCTTATGCTATTCACAAGTTTTTTAATGACAGAGGTTTTGTTTATGTTCATACTCCTATTATTACAGGAAGTGATTGTGAAGGTGCAGGAGAAATGTTTAAAGTATCTACTTTAGACTTTAATAACCTTCCTAAAACAGAAAATGGACAAGTTGACTATTCAGAAGATTTTTTTGGTAAAGAAACTAATTTAACAGTTAGCGGACAGCTAAATGTTGAAACTTTCTGTGCTGCATTTAGAAATGTCTATACTTTTGGTCCTACATTTAGAGCTGAAAACTCAAATACTACTAGACATGCTAATGAATTTTGGATGATAGAACCAGAAATAGCTTTTGCCGATTTAGAATTGAATATGGACGTAGCAGAAGATATGATTAAGTTTATTATTAATTATGTAAGGGAAGAAGCTCCAGAGGAAATGGAGTTCTTTAATAAATTTGTTGAAAAAGGGTTAAAGGAAAAATTAGATAATGTAGTCTCTAATAAATTTGGAAGAGTTACTTATACTGAAGCAATTGACATATTATTAAAATCAGGAAAAGATTTTGAATATAAAGTTGAATGGGGTATAGATTTACAAACTGAACATGAAAGATATCTTGCAGAAGAACACTTTGAAAAACCTGTATTTGTAACCGATTATCCAAAAGATATTAAAGCCTTTTATATGAAACTTAATAAAGATGGAAAAACAGTTAGAGCTATGGATTTATTAGCTCCTGGTATTGGTGAAATCATTGGAGGGTCTCAAAGAGAAGATGAGATTACCCTATTAGAGGAAAGAATGGCAGAAGATGGCCTAGTAGCTGAAGATTACAAGTTCTATACGGACCTTAGAAGATATGGAAGTTTCCCACATTCTGGATACGGATTAGGTTTTGAAAGAATGATTATGTATATTACAGGAATGAAGAATATAAGAGATGTATTACCATTCCCTAGGACACCTAAAAATGCAGATTATTAAGAATTTAGACTAGCTTATGCTAGTCTTTTTTTAAAAATTTAGTTTAACAAAGTATCTACACCAACATAAGTAAGAGCATGTTTTTAAACAAAATAATACCTTTATCTTTTAAAGTTCTTCTAAAATATAATTTTATTGTACTAATCTTCAACTAAAAAAAGCTAAAGACAAATTAATATCTTTAGCCTGAAAAAACTTAAATTAATACTCACCTTCTATATTTTATATTTTGATAATTCCCAATCTAAATTGTGAGTAGCACCATCAACTTCCTTTAAAACATTTAATTTTTCTGCTAATAAAGCGGAAATTTTTTGAGCTATAAAATCATTTTCTGTTGCACTCTCTTCAATTTCCGTACTTGCTTCACTAATATTCGCTACTGCTTGCATAATCTCTTCAGTAGCTACTACTTGCTCTTCTACTTCATATGCCACCTTTTCAATACTTTCATTATTTTCATTAGTCACAACTATAATCTCATCTATATTATTATTTACAGTCATACTAATATCTATACCTTCATGCACATTTACTTGTACTTTATCATTAGCTTTTTTAACATTACTTATCTCATCTTGAATATTTTTAATTATTACATCTATTTTATTAGTTTCTTCATTTGTTTTATCAGCAAGCTTCTTTATTTCTTGTGATACTACAGCAAACCCTCTCCCTGCTTCTCCTGCTCTTGCCGATTCTATAGCCGCATTTAAAGCCAACAAATTAGTTTGTTCAGCTAATGACGTTATAGATAATGTAATATTTCCAATGTTTTGTGATAAAGCAAGTAATGAATTTACTTTATTTTCAGCATCTCCCACACTTGTACTAATAATATTCATTTTATTTATCATAAGTTGAACACTTTCCATACTTCCAACAGCTTTTATTAGAGCACTTTCAGATATTGATTTTGAATTATTCAAACTTCCTCTTATCAAATTTGAACCTTCACTTATTTTTTCTAATGTAGCCAAGCTTTCTTCTGTTGCTGCAGTTTGATTTCTAACTTTATCTAGAGTATTCTGAACATAATCTCTAAGGTGGATTATCCCCTCTTCTACCCCACCTTGTATTCCTTCAAGGTATAAACTATTTCTTCCATTTACTAAATTATCAAGTTCTTTTTTCAATTTCTCATTCTTTATTCTTATTTCATTCCCGGTATTTTTTGCTCTTGCAATAATTTCATTTAAATTATCCATAAATTGATTAAAATATATAGATACTTCCTTCATATCACCAGTAAGAGCTTCTTCCATTCTATAACTTAATTGCCCTTCTGATGCTTTCTTTAATGCTTTTTTAAGAGTGACTAAGGGCGCTCCCATACTCTTAGCAGATAAAAAAGCTAAAGCAAAAGATATACCTATCCCTACTCCTATATGAAACTCGGCAGAAGCTACTGCTATTAGTAAAGCTCCCATAAATACCCAAATCATAAATTTAAAACTATTTTTCCCCATAAACTACTCCCTTCCTTATGTACCCCAGTAAAAATTCGATACATGTATTTTACTTGAAAAATCAGATTTTGGCAAGGTATATTTAACAAAATATCTTGTTTTAGTATATTATGTACTAAAATATATCATATTTTTTTGAAATTTCTATATATTATAATTGATTATGTTATTTATTCAAAATATTGAAAAAACACTTTAATTCTATTTATATAAAATAATTGTACAAACATTCTATTTAATACTTAATAATAGATATAAACACGTTTCTTATTTATAGTTATTGTTTATGAAATAATTAAAGAAATTCAGATAGCTAGTCGATAATTATATTGAAATTATGAAGATTTTTTTATATAATTTAGTAAAATTATTAGGAGGAGATTAATGAAAAAATTATTACCTCTATTATTTAGTATAAGTACTTTATATGGAGCAGTTGAAAATGTAAAATCAGGTAATGAATTTTTGTTCAGCAATGAAAGTTCAAGAACTTTTTTTATAGAAAGTGAAGAAAAAGGATTAAGTCTAGATGAATTTAGAACTCCTAGTAAACAAAGTATTAGAACAAGTGACGGGACAGATAACAAGTTTTCATTAGGTTTTATGATGAATATGAAAAAACTTCCATATCAAGGTTTAGATGCTAGTTTTGGATTGCTTCCGCTTATTGAAGTAAAATATAATCAATTTTTCATTCAACCAAATATTATTGAAACAACTAGTGGTTATGAAATTGGATATACACTTTATAGCGATCCACAATTTCTTGTAAGTGCTTTTGCTGAGTATCACTTTGGTGGTTATGAAGCAAGTAGATTAGCATATCCATATTCTTTAGGTTTAGAAGATAAAAATTCAGAATTTTTCTTTGGGGCACAAGCTTTATTTATTCCAGAAAGTAATCCAGAATTTCAATTAGGAATAGATTTAACAAGAAATTTTACTAATAGTGAAGGGATGAAGCTTAGATTATTTGGCCAAAGATATATTCCTTATACACAAGATTTATTTTTAATACCAGGTTTCAGCTATGTTTTTTTAAATGATGATTATGTAAACTATTATTATGGTGTTAATCAAAATGAAGCTGAAAGAATTGGTATATTGCCATATTCTAGAACAAGTGGACATAAATTTGGTGCCCATATAGATATACTTTATTCAATTTCACCAAATTTACAATTTAGATCAATAAATGCTGTTGAATTTTTATCAAATGACATTGTATCAAGTCCTATAGTTAATAGCTCAATTAATATTACTTTGGGGTTAGGAATTATGTTTACATTTTAAAGAGTTAAAAGGTGAAAGATATGCTACTTTGAGACTGTAGACAAATAAAGTCTTCTTAAAAAAGAGATTTTATTTGTCTTTTTATTTAAGTTCACCTATATAAGAAATTTAGATTAAATTTAAAGAAAGAAAACTTAAAAATTAAGAGCTCTTTGAGTTCTGAAAGAGCCAATTTTAAAATTTAATAATTGTAGTTATTAAATTAATCTTATTCCTTATATGAGTATCTGATTTTTGCTAAATAGGGAAGGGTTTATCCTTTGTCTTTTGTAGATTCAGTTATGTCTTCCAAAACTTTGTGTTACTTTTCTATTAAGAAAAAGTAATGACATTAATCTTGACTAATATTTTAGCTCAGCCTCTTTCTTTTATAAAAAGATAATTTTTTAAATATTAAAATCTGTATTTAACCTTAAATAATCAAATTCTTCATATTTTTTTTCATATTCCAATTGACCCCTTATATCATATCTTTCAATTAAAGCTTCAAATTTTCCTTCTTTATAAGAAATCTTCTGATGAATTTGACCATTCTCAAAATATATAGTTGTAAGTCCATCTTGAAGTCCCCTTTTATAGGTGGTAATTTTATGTAAAATACCATTTTCATAGTACTCTTCTACTTGACCATCTAATAAATTCCCTTTGTAACTTCCTTTTTGATATAATTTTCCACTATTATAATAAGTAAAAAACTTCCCTTCTCTTTTACCATTTACAAAATTACATACTGTTTTTTTTTCTCCATTAATATAGTATTCTCTATAGGAACCTTCTAGTTTTCCCCTGAAAAAATAGAGTTTCTTAAATAAGTTTCCATTTTGATAATATTCAAAATATGGCCCACTTAACCTATCCTTATCAAATATTGCTACAGCTTTTATAAAATTATAAGGGTAAAAGTATATAGAAAACCCCTCTCTCATATTATCATCAATATTAAGTATAGTAGCTATTGAACCATTTGAATAATTGATATAATACTTACCACTTAATACCCCTTCTATATAATTTTCTTTCAAAAAAACGTTATTATTTTTATAATATTTTATTAATTCTCCATTTTTTTTGTTTTCTACTATATTTAGTTTTTCATTAACTTCACCACTTGCATAATAAGTAGTAAAATCTCCATGTAACATGCCCTCTTTCAAAAAACCTTCTAACTCAAGTTTATTAGTGTTATTATAATATTTTACTATCTTACCAGTGTAGAGGTTACCTTTATAAAAGTATAAACCCTCTTTTTTTTCTAACAAAGTAGTATCCAATTTTTCTAATTCTACACTTTCTAGTTTCTTCTCTGTATTAGTACAGGAAACAAAAAGAAGTAGAAGGGCAAATATTAAATTTTTACTCATCTTCTCTCTCATAATATACTCTTTCTTCTACACTTCCATCTTCTCTATAAA
>CAZFBB010000018.1:17114-28313 GCA_964517235.1 uncultured Fusobacteriaceae bacterium | reverse complement strand
TAAATTCAAATTTAATTTTAAAATATAGTTGATTAATTCTTTAGAATAGTTTACAGATAGTCATCTGGTATCACCTTTTCGTTGTTAGTTTTGTATGGAAACAAATTTTACAACATTTTAAGGCTGATGCCTATTTTTTTTTGAAAAACGCACAAGTCGAGTAATTTAAAATAAATAAGTTGAAAAACTTATTCTTTTAAACTTTCAAATATATAAAAGCCTCCTAAAATTAGGAGGCAATAGGTTGGTCGTCATCCAAAAAAGTATCGGATGAAAGGAAATAATAGTAATTCAAAATACTTACAGTAACAGTCTAACTCAAAAAAAAGGGAAGAACAATAGAAAAAAAATTTGTCTACTTAAAAGTTTAATAAAAAAAGATTTTTTCATAATTGATTTTACTAAATTAACTAATTTTTTTTAATACTTTAAATTTTTTTGAATTTAATAGGATTAGATAATTTTCTACAATCACCAAAATTCAACTATTTTAAAAACTAAATTTTTATGGGGTATAATAAATTTATTATGTAAAGTTTTGGAAGTAGACGATTTTTTTTGAATTATTCAAAAAAAGAAAATAGCAATAAATTATATGTTGAATTATTTGTTAATATTCTTGTTTTTTAAAAAATTAACGTATTTTTCTACGAGTTTAAATTCTTCTTCGTCAAATTTTTCCAAAGCTGTTAGTATTCGATGATATTTATCATTTTTTTTATTGATAACATCACTTAAATCTTTTTCGGTGTAACCAACAAGCTTAAATAATTTTAAACTATCTACTTTTAATTCTTTAGCTATTTCTTTTATTATTAAAGGGTTAATCATAGAATGTTTGCCATTTTCAATGTTTGATAAATAAGAACTACTAATATTTAATAATTTAGAAAACTCTCTTAAAGATATTCCTTGATTCTTTCGTTCATTTCTTATATATTCTCCCAATGACTTTAATTGATAATCGCCAGTTTTAAATCTATTCATAAATTCCTCCTTATAAAAGTTTAAAGCTATTTTATTCTCTTATTAATTTAAGATGAAATAAATATCAAAAATTTTTCCTTATTGATTAAAAAAAATAATAGGAATAAACTTAGTGATGAAAGTGTTTACAAATTGATAACAAATAATGATGGGAGGTAAAGTATTGGATTTAAAAAAGTTAACAAGAGAAAAATGGATATTAGACAATTTTCCTTTGTGGGGAACGTGGCTAAATGAAGAAATTGAAGAAACTGTTGTTAAGCCTGGAACATTTGCTATGTGGTGGTTAGGTTGTACAGGTATTTGGTTAAAAACAGAGGGGAATGCAAATATATGCATAGATTTTTGGGTGAAAAGTGGAAAGAGAACTAAAAAAAATAAACTTATGAAAGAACAACATCAACATCAAAGAATGATTGGTTGTGTAGCTTTACAACCTAATTTAAGAAACTCACCTGTTGTACTTGATCCTTGGGAGATAAAAGAATTAGATGCTGTACTAGCTACACATGATCATGGAGATCATATTTGTTATTATGTAGCAGCTGCAGTACTACAAAATTGTGATGAAGATGTACCTTTTATAGGACCACAAGCTTGTGTAGACCTTTGGATAAGTTGGGGAGTTCCAAAAGAAAGGTGTATAGTTGTGAAACCAGGAGATACTGTAAAAGTAAAAGATACTGAAATTGTAGCTTTAGAATCATTTGATAGAACTGAATTGGTAACTGCACCTAAAGGAATGATTTTAAAAGATAAACCTGTAAGAGATATGGATAAATTAGCTGTAAATTATTTGATAAAAACTCCTGGTGGAAATTTATACCATAGTGGAGATTCGCATTACTCAAATTATTTTGCAAAACATGGAAATGAGCATAAAATTGATGTTGCTCTTGGATCTTTTGGAGAAAACCCTAGGGGGATGACAGATAAGTTAACTGCTGAAGGAATATTAAGAATGGCAGAGTGTTTAAATACTAAAGTTGTAATACCTTTTCATCATGATATATGGACAAATTTTATGGCTGATCCAAAAGAAATCACGACTCTTTGGAATATGAAAAAAGATAGATTACAGTATAAATTCCAGCCTTTTATATGGCAGGTTGGAGGAAAATATACTTGGCCTAATGATAAGGGGAAAATGGAATATATGTATGATAGAGGATTTCATGATGCATTTACAATAGAACCAGATTTACCATTTAAATCATTGCTTTGATTAATTTGATTATGAAATTTTTATTACTATTAATTAGCAAATAAAAAGGAGGATAAAATGAATATAATAAATAATTTATTTGAAGGGTTTGTAAATAATATTTTAACAAAACCGCAATTTTTCGTCGGTATATTGGTTTTTGTAGGATATTCGTTACTAGGTAAAAAGATATATGAATCCTTTGGAGGATTTATAAAAGCAACAGTAGGGTATATGATACTTGGTGTTGGAGCAGGTGGATTAGTTGTGACATTTAGACCTATATTAGCTGGTTTAAATGAAAGGTTTGGACTTAATGCAGCAGTAATTGATCCTTATTTTGGACTAAATGCGGTAAATAAAGCTCTTGAAAGTATTGGACTATCAACTTCGTGGACTATGATAGCTTTATTAATCGGATTCGGATTAAATATCTTGCTAGTTTTAGCTAGAAAAATTACTAAGTGTAGAACACTATTTATAACAGGTCATATAATGGTTCAACAAGCAACAACAGCAACTTGGATAGTTTTTTTAGCTTTTCCACAATATAGAAATATGACAGGAGCTGTATTAGTTGGGGTATTTGTAGGTGTTTATTGGGCAGTCGCTTCAAATATGACAGTGAAGGCAACACAAAGACTTACTGAAAATGCTGGTTTTGTAGTAGGACATCAACAAATGTTTGCAATATGGGCAACTGATAAAATTGCACCTAAATTGGGAGACTCTAAAAAAACTTTGGATACAGTGAAATTACCAAAATGGCTCTCTATATTTCATGATAATATAGTTGCTACAGGAACTTTAATGTTGTTATTCTTTGGTGTAATCATGTTGATATTAGGAGAAGACTATATGAGACAATTGGATCCTAAATTTGGAGCAAATATAGCTTTTCTTACTTATATTGTTGAGAAATCTCTTCGTTTTGCAGTTTATTTAGCTATATTAATGACGGGAGTTAGAATGTTTGTTGCAGAATTAACTGAATCATTTCAAGGTATATCAAATAAAATTTTACCTGGAGTTTTACCAGCAGTTGATTGTGCAGCAGTATATGGATTTGGTTCACAAAATGCAGTTTTATTTGGATTTATTTTTGGTGCAATAGGTCAATTTATAGCAATTGCAGGGTTGTTAGTATTTAAATCACCTATACTTATAATTACAGGATTTGTACCAGTTTTCTTTGATAATGCAACTCTTGCAGTTTATGCAGAAAAAAGAGGTGGAGTAAAAGCAGCAGCAATAGTTCCTTTTGTTTCGGGTATTTTACAGGTTATAGGTGGAGCAATTGCAGTTTACTTCTTTAAGCTTCAAGGTTTTGGAGGATGGCATGGAAATATAGATCAAAGTAGTCTATGGATTCTTCAAGGGGTACTTATAAATAAATTTCATATGATTGGTTATATAGCTGTTATTTTAGGAATGTTGGTAATTCCATGGATTCAATATATAAAAGCAGATTCAGCAGAGGATTATTTTAATAATGAACCAGTTAAATAAGAAAGGTAGGGTTAGAAAATGAAGATATTAGCAGTTTGTGGAAATGGAATGGGAACAAGTATGGTAATAAAAATGAAAATAAAGAAGATTTTGGATAAAAATAATATTACGGCTTCACTAGAATCTTGTAGTTTAGGACAAGCCAAATCTATTATAGATAATTATGATTTAATATTTGCTTCTACTCATTTGGTTAAAGAATTACATGTAAAAGGTGATAAGAAGCTTATTGGTTTAAAAAATTTATTAGATGAAAAAGATTTAGAAGAAAAACTATTAGAAGCTTTGGGGTGAGATATGTTACTTAGAGATAACTTAATAAAAAATAATTCTATTTTAGTTAATCAAGAGGCAAAAAATTGGAAAGAGGCAATAGAAATTGCTGTTAATCCACTTATAAAATCAGGAGCTGTAACAAAAGAATACTATAATAATATTGTGAAAAGTACTGAAGAATATGGACCATATTATATATTAAGTCCTGGAATTGCTATGCCACATGCTAGACCTGATGAAGCAGTGAAAGAAAATGCTTTTAGTTTAGTTACTTTTAAAAACCCTATAAAATTAGGGGAATTGGAAGGGGAGTATGCTCAAATTTTTATAGTTTTTTCGGCTACAAATTCTGAAACACATGTTGGACAAGTTATTCCGCAAATAGTAGATATATTTGATGAGGAAGAAAATTATGATAAAATAATTGGAGCTATGAGTGTGGAAGAACTGTTAGAGTATATTTAAAGTTTTTAAAAGGAGGATTAAATGAATAAGCCATTAGTTCAAATTGCTTTAGATACAAATACTATAGGAGAAGCAATTGATTTATTATTAACTATTCATACAGATATTGATATTATTGAAGTTGGGACAGTATTATGTTTATCTAAAGGAATGAAAGCTGTTGAAACAATTAGTTCTATGTTTCCAAATAAAACAATTTTAGCTGATACCAAGTGTGCAGATGCAGGTAAAGTTGTTGCAAAAAATTGTCGAATAGCTGGAGCAAATTGGATGACTGTTATTTGTTCAGCTACTTTACCTACTATGGCATACGCCTTAGATATTATGGAAGACATTCAGATTGAGTTATATGGTAATTGGACATTTGAAGATGCAAAAAATTGGAAAGAAATGGGGATTACTCAAGTAGTTTATCATCAAAGTAGAGATGCATTGTTATATGGTGAGGCTTGGGGACAAAAAGATTTGAAAAAAATTAAAAAATTAATAGAAATGGGATTCAAGGTTTCAGTAACAGGTGGATTAAGTGTAGAAAGTATTGAATTATTTAAAGAATTAGATGTATTTTGCTTTATTTTTGGAAGGGGAATTAAGGATTCAGTATCTCCATCGAAAACAATTCAAAAAATTAGAAAAGAAATAAATAAATATTGGTGAAAAGAGGAAGCATATGAATAGTTTAAGTGAAGTAGAAATTGGTATCTATGAAAAAGCTTTCCCTAAAAAAATTAGTATTGCTGATAAGCTTCATATTGCAAGTCAAACTAATTTTAACTTTTTAGAATTATCAATAGACGAAAGTGAAGAAAAAATAGAAAGACTATATTGGAAAAATTATAAAAAAAAGATAATAAAAGATAGTATAACTTCAAGTGGAATAAGGATTAATTCTATGTGTTTAAGTGCACATAGAAAATTTCCTTTTGGAAGTAAAAGTAAAGAAACACAAGAAAAAGCTAGAGAAATAATGGAAAGAGCCATAGAATTTTCGATAGATTTGGGCATAAGAACAATACAGTTAGCTGGATATGATGTGTATTACGAAGAAAGTTCTCCATTAACTAAGGACAATTTTTTAAAGAATTTAGATTATGCAGTAAATTTAGCTTCAAAAGCCAATGTTATGTTGGCTTTAGAAACTATGGATACAAAATTTTTAAATTCTATTTCTGCATACAAAAAAATTGTTAAAGAGATAAATTCGCCTTGGTTAAAGGTTTATCCAGATGTAGGAAATTTAAATGCTTGGAACTTAGATTTAGAAGCAGAGCTAAAAAAGGGAATAGATGATATAGTAGCTATACATCTTAAAGATACATTACCTGTAAGTGATAATTTTGAAGGAAAATTTAGAGATATTCCCTTTGGAGAAGGAACTGTAAATTTTGAAAGAGTATTTAAAATTTTAAATGGGCTAAATTATAAAGGACCATTTTTGGTAGAAATGTGGGGGGAAGATAACAAGGGAGATATAGAAAAAGAATTGAGAGATGTTAATCTTTGGATTCGGGATAAGATGAAAAAAGGGGGCTTGAATGCTTGAAAAATTAAAAGAAAAAGTTTATAGAGCTAATCTTGAATTAACAAAGCATAATTTAGTTAAATATACATGGGGAAATGTAAGTGGAATAGATAGAGAAAGAAATTTTGTAGTTATAAAACCTAGTGGAGTTAAATATGAGGAGATGAAAAAAGAAGACATGGTAGTTGTGGACTTTGATGGAAATGTAGTAGAAGGAGATTTGAATCCTTCTTCTGATACCCCTACACATATTGAGCTATATAAAGAGTTTCCTAAAATTGGAGGAGTAGTACATACACATTCTCTTTGGGCCACTATATTTTCTCAAGCGGGAAAAGACATAAAGGTTTATGGAACAACACATGCAGATTATTTTTATGGAAAAATTCCATGTACAAGAAAATTAACAATAGATGAAGTTTTGAATGAATATGAAAAAGCTACAGGAAAATTAATAGTAGAAACATTTAGAGAAAAGAAAATAGATCCTAATTTTATTTCTGCAGTTTTAATTCATGGTCATGGACCTTTTGTTTGGGGAAATTCACCGGAAGATTCTGTTTATAAAGCTGTTGTT
Organism: uncultured Fusobacteriaceae bacterium; assembly: GCA_964517235.1. Taxonomy (GTDB): domain Bacteria; phylum Fusobacteriota; class Fusobacteriia; order Fusobacteriales; family Fusobacteriaceae; genus CAZFBB01. The sequence goes on along the minus strand of CAZFBB010000018.1, from coordinate 21,773 downwards.
CTAGAAGAACTTTCGAAAATGGCTTTTAATATGGAGATTTTGACAAATGATAAAAAAGAAGAAATAGATTCTTTTTTATTAGAAAAACATTTTACTAGAAAACATGGAAAAAAAGCTTATTATGGACAAAATAATAATAATAATCAAGATTAAATAAGCAGAGTATATTTTTTATAAAAAAGGGACTTGGATAGATATAAATATTCTAGTCCCTTAAATATTTATTATTTATAACTTTCTTCAAAATCTACTAGGCCAAGTAAATTAGATACTTCTCTTAATCCTTCATAAATCTTAATAATTGATTCTGAGTTCAATTGAGGATATCTTTTGAGAACCTCTTCTAAATCAAATGAACTTTCTTTCAATAGTTCCTTTCCAGAATTTGTAATTGTTAAATATTTTTTAAGAATTTTTTCTTGGTTATTTTTATAAGCTGTTAAATAGTTTAAGTTTTTTAGTTTAGATATGATTGTATTAGTTCTTTGTTGACTGATAGTTAAAATTGAGGAAATTTGATATTCTGTGATATTAGAGCTGGCTTCTATCATCCTTAAAATTAGTAAATCTCTATAATTAATGTTATATTTAGAAAAAAAATCTTTGTTATAGGATTCTGATAATAACAAAAGGAAAACCATACGAGTATTTATAAATAGTTTGTTTTTCATAAAAAAACCTCCTTATACATATGATACTAAATATAAAAAAAAAAAGAAATAATAAAATCTTTATAATAATAATTTAGTGAACATTATTGAATAATCAAGAAAATTATAAAATTTATTTACACCACAAAAAAATTGTGTGTTGTGTACTTGAAGCAATTTTACTATACTTTTAAAAAACATTAATATATAAAATTAAAAGGAGTACTTTGTGGAAAATAAAGAAAATGTTGGTGAGTTGATTTTAAGAGAATTACTGATTTCTTCAAAATTAATCAACTATTTTAGTAATTACTTTAATTTGTTGGGAAAAGAGATAGAATTTTTGAATTTAAATGATATAGCTTTATTAATGGAAATAAAAAGAAATCCAGGAGTAGTAACGTATGGTTTAGCTAAAAAATTTAAAACGAGTAATCAAAGAATTAGTTATAACATAAATAAGTTAAAATCAAATGATTATTTAAATGTTAAGATTATCAAAGAAAATAATAGAGAAAAAAAGAAACTTTATTTAAAAGAAGAAACAAAAAAATTAATTGATTATATAGAATCTAAAATAAAAAATAATATATTTGAAAATTTAGAAAGTCAAGAATTAGAAATGTTTTTAAATTTGACGGAAAAATATAACAAAGCTCTTGATTTAATTGTAAAAAAACTATAAAAAAAGTTTTTTATGGTTAATTTTTCTAAATCAATTAAGCTTAATTTTTTTTAGTGCTTTAAAGTTCTTCTTCAGAATTTAATAAAATGATGGTGTGTCATGTTAAACGCACCACTTTACTTTTTCCCAGAAAATCTCCTTTGAGGTAAAATAATCCAATACTTTTTTTGGTTTGTTTCTTTTTAAATCTACTACTCTATCAATTTCATTTTTTGTAATATTGCTAAAATCTGTCTCCTTTGGATAGAATTGTCTCAATAATCCATTAAAATTCTCATTACTCCCTTTTTTCCATGGCTAATATGGAGCACAGAAATATATTTCGACAGAATAATCCTTTTCTACTTCTTTAAAGCCCTTAAACTCTTTCCAGTTATCTACATGATAGTTCTAACATATTTCTCTGGAATCTTCTTTAAATGCTCTCTTAAAAGCTTTGATAATAGTTTCTGCCTTCTTATCTTCTACCTTCTCAACTATAGAGTATCTGCTATATCTATTAACTACTGTTAGTAGTTCTTCTTTTTTCCATTTACTAATAACTAAATCAACTTCCCACCAACCTATTTTTTCCCTGTATTTTTTCTTAGTTCTTTGTAGAGAACTTCTGATTTTAAGGGACTATAGTCCTTTTTTCTTAATTTGATAAGTTCTCTTCCTATTGTAGTATGAAAGCTGTATAGTCTTCTTCCAATTTCCCTATTGCTACGTCTTTTGTTTTAAGAGTTGCTATCTTTTATCTTTTGATTATGTTAAGATGTTAATATTCCTTCATAAAGACTCTCCTTGTATATGTTTTTGTAGTGATTACATCTTACAAGATTTTCTTTATGAGGGATATTTTTTTATTTAAGTGGTTCGTTTTGATTATATAACGATTGTTTAAATGAATAAGGACAGGTATTTAATGTGATAAAAATTATTAAATATTGGCGGGCAAGTGGTCTTAAAAAATTAAGACAAAATTTTTTATTATTGTTAATTAGAGTAAATTACTTTAAAATTTGTCTATAATAAGAGATATAGAACAAATTTTTAAGGAGAAAAAAATGAAAAACAAGAAAATAATAATAAAGAAAAAAATGATTGAAATTTTATATTTAAAAAGTAAAATATATTTTGCATTAGAGAAAAAAGTTGGAAAGGAGAATACAGATCAATTAGAGTATTTGTTGAATAATGAAATTTTAAATGCAATTCAAAATGAACAAAACATAAATATAGATATTTCTGCATGGTTAAAGGAAAAGAGAAATTTAAATTAGAAAATGGTTTGAAAACTATCAATAAAAAGTTTGGAGGTTGTTATGAAAAAAATATTGTTTTTCCTTCTTTTTTGTTTACCCTTATTTTCAACAAAAAAAATGGAATTTAATTTAAAAATTGGAGTATCTCCTTATAGAGAAAATGAAATTTGGATTGAAAACGATTTCTATGATGGGGGGAATAATCTTGGTTTTTCATTAGGTCTTGAGATGCTAAGAAAGAATAATACATTTGATTATGGTATTGGAGTGGAAGCTAATAATAAAGTAAAATCCTTTGAAAACTTAAGTTATTATTATACTCCTTTTTATTTACTTGGAAGAATTAAGCCCTTAAAGAATAAAAGTTATTACATTCTTTCGAGAGTTGGGAGAAGTTTCTATTCTGGTTCTGATTCGTTTAGTGATGGATGGTATGTCGGTTTTGGATTGGGAAAAGAGTTCAAATTTGGTAGCCTCGAAATTTTGGCAGAACATAGTCAGTTGCAGAAAGAAGAAATAATAGGTAAAAAATCAATTTTTCCTGAGGGAGGATTGGATATAGTTTCTATTAAATATAGTTTTGATATTGTAAGAATGTCTAAAGGTTTAAAGACGTTTATTAGTGGAGATAATAATGAAAAACCATCTTCTACAGATGTAGATAATAGGCCTAAAGAAAAAGAATATATTCTAATAGACAATGAACCTAGAGAAAAAGAGTACGTATTATTAGAAAAAAAAGAAAGATTTATAATTGACGGGTATTCTATATACGAAATAGATTTGCGTTCTGAGCAAAAAAATAAATTGGATCAAATTGCGAAGAAAATTAAAGACAAAAAAGGGGTTATACTGCTAATTTCTTATACAGATTCTTCTGGTAGTGAAGAATTAAATAAAGACTTATCAGAAAAGAGAGCAGAGAGAATAAAGGAGTATTTATCAGAAAAATTAGGAGAAACTGAGCAACTTAAATATATAGTATATCCACAAGGAGCAAAAAAGTTCATTTTTAGTAATGAAGGAGAAAATGGAAGAAGATTAAATAGAAGGGTTGAAATAGTTTTAATTGAAGATTAGGAAGAGTAAATAAATAATGTGATTTGCTAGAGATAAAGAGAGTAACGAAAAAATTTTTTATTGATATCTTTAAAAAAGAGGTTAATCTCAAAACTAAAGACAAATAAAAGGGTTTGAAAAAATATTATTAATTTTGTCTTGATACAAAAGTAATATAAGGTCTTATAGATATAACTGAATCTACGTTGGGTAAATTCAGCAAAAATCAAATACTTATATAAGAGATAAGATTAAATAAACATTATAGTTACTGAATTTCAAAGTTCACTCTTAAGGATTTATAACAGTTGAAATTTTTAAAGTAGGACTTTTTCAATAGTCTCAAATAAAATATATTTTTTAAATGGCTGACCTTTTTGGTCAGCCTTATGAATTAAAAAAACTTTTATTTAAAAGCTCCCTAAAAATTAAATTAATGTGCTCAATGATTAAAATATAAAGGGAATCTAAAAAATTATGAAGATAAGGAAAACTTTTTTGAAAAGAGGGTAAAATATTCTAAATTCAACTTTTAAAAAAATAATATCAAATTATACATGACTAGAAATATTAACGATTTAATAAGGCTTAAAGGTAATATACTAAGACTTTTAAAATTAAAATTGCTAGAAACAAATCTCGTAGCCGAGCAAATATATTATAATCATAGGATGTTAGTTATTATTTTTAGTTGAATATTAGAAGGTGAATTTGTTAGGATTTTAATTGAATTTGAAAAAGAAATAGCTCAAGTTTAGAGTAATGATAGTATGATAGATTCAGATTTTTTTAATGAAAGAACTCTTTGTTATTTCTGAAATCAAAGGGTTGATTAGCCGAGATTTTTCTCGTTTTATAAATTTGTTAAAGTATAGAGAAAAGGCAATAACTATAAGGAATGTAGAAGTTAATGTGAATAATTATAAAACTAATTTTAAAAGGGATGAGAAGTTAAAATTAGAAGAGTTATTAAAATACTCTATATATTTTAAAAAAAGAAAATTTTTAAAGGGAATTT
>CAZFBB010000018.1:0-17014 GCA_964517235.1 uncultured Fusobacteriaceae bacterium | reverse complement strand
TACAATATTTTTATATAAAAATATAATTTTAATTAAAAAAAATTTAAGGAGCTCAATAGGACCCCTTTTTTATTAAAATATTATTTATATAAAATTAAAATATTTTTTAATATTTTAATTTTCCTTTGGATTAAACTCTCTTACTTCTACTAATAGATTATCTTCATATTTTTCTCTTCTTTTAAGGTTGCCCGAATAATAATAATAATCCCAGTCTCCAATTCTTTTTCCTTTATTCCATTGGCCTTTAACTTCTACTTTTCTATTTTCAAAATAGTAAGTCCAGAACCCATTTATGTCTCCTGAATCAAATTCTCCTTCAGTAGAAAGATTCCCATTTTTAAAATAGCTTTTCCATTTCCCATCGAATGTATTATTATTCATATGAGCTGAAATATTAAGGGTTCCATCTGGATAAAAGTATTTCCATTCTCCACATTTTTCCCCTTCCAATAAAAACCCTATCATTTTTATTTGTCCGTTATCATAATATACTTTTTTTTCTTTTACATCCATTATTTGCTTGTCAGAAATACCTTCTGAATACCTCCCTTTAGTATATTTAAACTTCAAGATAGAGCAAAATAAACTTATTTTGAAGTTTTTATACACTAAGTCTACAAAAATATCTGTGGAAAATCTATATATAAAAATTTTGTACATAGAAATTTAGTTATAATTCTCAATAAAATAAAAGTAGACAAATTTGTATTATACAAAATTTATGTACACAAAATTTTTTCACATTGTTGGAGATGATTTCATAATATATGATTATATAGTTAATACTAGCTTGTTATGCTTTACGAATAAAAGGGAGGGAAAGATGAAAAATTATCAGGAAGATATTGCTAATATAATTTTGCGTGATATGTTAACTAGTTTCAAATCTATTAACTGTTTAAACAAATTTTTAAATATGAACTCAAATGGTTTTAATGCAATAAATTTAAATGATGTGTCTTTTTTAATGGCAATTAAAGAAAATCCAGGAGTAACACAATATGATTTGGCAAAATATTTTAATACAACAACTCAGAGGGTTAGCTATAGCATAAAAAAACTTATACAAATAGGTTACATAGAATTTAAATTAATAATAAAAAATAAAAAAGAGATGAAACTACTTTTTTTAAAAGATGAGGGAATAAAGCTTTTAGAAGAATTGGAAAGGTATATATTAAAAGATACATTGGATCAATTAAATGAAAATGAAAGCATGCTTATATTATCTTTTTTAAAAAAATATGAAAATTTTTACAGGTCTTTTTTAAGTAAATTGGATAAAAAATCTTAAGTTAGTAATAATAATGGGGTATTAGCATATAAAGCAAAATTTAATGAACAAAATATTTACAAAGGGAGGGTATATTTTATGAAAATATATTTTGGAAAAGAATCTATAAAAAAAGACATTATGGTTCCTTTAATTATAGCTGTAATTTTAACTTTAACTACAGTAACAGGTGGAATTATACATAATGCATTTAAAGAAAGTAGAAGAAATATCAATATTTTTATTGAAGAAGAACTTGAAGGTGAAAAGATAAACTTAGAAGATTTGGTATCAATTCCAAAAGGACTTCTTTCTTTTTATAATAGTCAGTATGAAAAAGGGGTATTAACTTTAGAAGAAGCACAGATGAAAGCAGTTGAAAAAATAGTAGCACTTTCTTATGGAGAAGATTCAGACACATTTTACATAATGGATTATAATTTTAAAGATATAATATTAGAGGATAAAAATATTCAAAAAGTTAGTAAAAATAGAGAAAAAAGTATAGAAGATTATCAAAAAATGGTTAAAAAATCAATAAAGACTTCAGAACCATCATTTATTGAATATAATATTGAAAAAGGAACAAAGGCAGTTCATATGGCTTCCTTGGTGGATGCTTTCGAACCATGGGAATGGGTAGTTGGAACTGAACGTTCAATAGAGAATAGCTATGTTGAGATAGATGAAATGAGAGGTTACGAAGAAGATAATTTGAAGAAATCAATCTTAAGCGTTCTTTTTGCTATTATCGTTGTTATCCTCACAGTAACTTTAGGAACTAATTTTATATTAAATCCAATTATAAAAAAGATAAAAGAAATTGGAGAGGTTTTAACAAAAGGAGTTTCTGGGGAGTTATATTATAGATTAGAATATGATAAAAATAACGAATTGAAGGATTTATGTGAAAAGTTAAATGATTTCTTCATTTCAATTTCATCTTCACTTTCCCAAGCAAAAGAAATGAGTCTTAATGTTGGAAAAGAAATGGACGAATTTAATAAATTTATGGACAATATTGTTAGAGGAGAAAAAAGTAATTTTTACATTGATAATCAAAGCATGGATAAAGGAATAGTGCAACTTAATGATTATATGGAAAGTGTTCTTGATAATGTAAGGAACCAAACAGCGGCTTCACAAGAAAGTTTGGCTGCTTTAGAAGAAGTTTCAGCAACAATAACAAAAATGAATATTAATGTTGAAGAAGCAACTAAGGGATTTGATAGAACTTTAATGTTGACACAGGATTCTTATCAACAAATTGAAGAAATGAGTATTAGTATGGAGGACATTAAAGAAAGTGTAGACGTTACTAATGAAGAAGTAGAGAATTTGAAATCTTTGTCAGATACAATCGGAGAAATTTTAGTTGCTATTGGATTGATAGCAGAAAAAACTAATTTGTTAGCGCTAAATGCTGCAATAGAAGCTGCTAGGGCAGGGGAAACAGGAAAAGGATTTGCAGTGGTGGCTGAAGAAATTAGAAAATTAGCAGAACAAACAAATTCTGAAACTAATAAAATTGATAATTTAATATGTTCAATTCAGAAAAAGGTAGATACAGTAAAAGATGGATCAAATACAATAAAAGAAAAAGTTGTAAAAGGTCATCAATTAACAGAAATTTCAAGAGAGAATATATTAAAAATAAAAGAGTTAACTCTACAAAATAATAGTGAGTTGAAAAATATTGAGAATTCTTCTAATGAGCAGACTATAGCTTCAAAAGAAATAACTACTTCTATAGAAGCTATTACTACAAGTTCTACAGAGATAGAAGAATTGTGTGTAGAAACTAATACTGTTTCTGCAGAAATGAAAACTAGCCTAGAAGATAAATTACTTTTAATAAAAAAATTATTTGAATCAGCTGAAGAACTTAGAAAAAATTTAACATTTTTTAAACTGGAAGAATAATAAGTATCATTTTTATTTTATAAAACCAACTATATGAAAATATAGTTGGTTTTAATAGTTTGTTATTTATAGAAAACAATTGAATTAAAGAGAAAATTTATAAAAAAAGAATGGTTTTGTTATTTTATCTAATATTTACTTTATTTATATGTAAAGAATAAGAAGTGAATGATATTATTTTAAAAAGTTGAATAGTTTATATATAATTTTTATAAGTCCTTATTAATATATTTTATTTTTATTATGTGTAATATATAAAAACTTAAACTCTTTTGTCTTTGAAAGAATCAATATTAGTTTATAAAAGAAATAGAGGTAACTAGGCTTGAGGCTAAAGTTGATATATTTATTATGCAATCACTTAAAAATGAGGAGGAGAGGCATATGATGAAAAAAACAATATTATTAATTTGTTTTACTATGTTTTTAATTGCTTGCAAATATGACCAAGATTATAACATAAAGAAAATAGATACTTTTAAAAGTAGTATTGTATCTATTGACTTGACCCATATAAGTGGAACTAAGTACAAAATGAAACTTAATTTTTTAAAGAATTTTTTTGAAAATGATAAATTAAAATATAAAGCAAATGAGTCAAAGGAGTTTTTACTCAATCTAACAAGAGGAGGAAAAATAGAAAGTTTTTCAAATAATCAACCATTTATTATAGCTTCTTCTACTGAAGAATTTCTTAAAAGATTAGAAGATTATTTGATAAAATACAATAAAATTCCTGCAATTACCTTTAAAGATAATGATGTTTTATGGTATAGTAAAAAAATATATACTGATAAGGAATCTTTATTTTTTAATTCGATTTTATATAATAAAATGGAAAGGGGATTTCATGTAAATAATATATTTTCCATAAAAGAAATAGTAATAGATAAAAAAAATTATATTCAAATTAAAAATCCTATTCCATATAAATTTGAAAATATTGTAGTTGAAGTAGAGGTTAATGGTAGTTTTTTTGAATTATTTAAACTACCTTTTATTGATTCTTTTACTGAAATCTTAATTCCATTAAATGATTTTAGAGAATTAGAATTTTTTTTAAGAGACAACAGATTAAATTATTTTGATAATTTAAAATTATCATCTAAAGATGAATTATTGAGTAAGTTAAATAAAATAAAAGCTAAAAATTTTATATCTTTTAAGTATTATGTTGGTGGAAACTGGAATCAAATTAAAAGTAGCCATGCTAGATTATATATACCGGCAATTATTAATATTTACTATATGCTTAGTACTAAAGAATTTGAACAAGAATATTTTAAAAGTAAATATAAATTTTATGATAATAATAAAAAAAATTTATTAGACAGTGAAAAAAAGGAAATTTTCAATAAAACTTTAACTAAAGAGATTGAGTTGACAATTATTGACAATCCTAGTTATGGTGGACTTGCAATAGTGGGAGGAAAAAGGCTTGCTCTTAATGAAAGAAAATTAAATGATTTTTATAGAGCTATTCCTAGTGGGGTAATAATTTGGGCTCATGAGTTTGCTCATAATCTAGGGTATACACATGATTCAAATATTACTTTAAATTCAGCAAATGATGGATACCCAATAATTTGGAAAAAAGTTTATAAAATTTTATACGAAAAAAATGAACTCCCCTTTATGGAGAGGCCTGATTCAATTTAAAAACACAAGAAGAACAGAGGTTAATAGACAAATTAACCTCTGCTTAGTGGGTATAAGACATACTTCTGATGGAAAGTATCTCTACCCCTAGTTTAGCTCAAAATTAAAATAAATTAAATAGACAAAAATTTTACCAACTCATAGAGCTAAAGTTCTTTTCCATTAATCATATATATTAAATAAATATTTATGCACATAAGTTAGTTTATTTTACTATCTTTTATCGGTTTTTATTGCTATTATATAAATAATAGTAACATGACTATAACCCTCTAAAAAAGTAAGACTTGTTGAAAATACCATTTATTTCTAGTGCTATAAAAAAATATTAAAACACCACTAATTTCTTTGGATTATTATATATTTTAAAAATTTTTTATACATATATTGGTTTAATAAAAAATAACGCTAATTTTTTTAATTATTAATTTTTCTGTATTCATTTGCTGTTATTTTCATTATTTTTTTAAATTGTTTATTAAAATATGAGTTACTATTAAAACCAGTTTTCAAAGCTATTTCAGTAATTGAATAATCTGTTTTAATTAATAAATCTTTTGCATGATCAATTCTTAATTTGAGAATATAGTTATTTATTGTTAAAGAATATTTTTGATAAAACAAAAAAGTTAATTTATTATTATTGATTTTGAATTCTTTCGACAATTTTCCCAAATTAAGGGGTTTATTGTAGTTATTATCTATATACTTTCTAATTTCAATTATAAGACCTTCATTTCCCACAGTAAAGAAACCTCCTATCCATATATTTATAGTCAAAATTAATGATAAACAAAGAAAAAAAAGAGATGCTATTATATTTAACAGATACAAATTTAAATAATCGCTTGATTGATTTTTTAAAAACAACAAGTAAACTCCTAATGTTAATGGCAAAATAATAATCGTAGAAAATATTTCTGTTTTTTTTTTAATCAATTTAAAAAGTAAATAAAAATTTATACAAAGAATTAACATTTCATGTATAAATAATAAATTTCTCATTGATATTAAATGATAATTTTTGGTTGAAAAGCTAAAATAAAAAGATAAAAAGTTTAAATATACTATAAAGATAATACTAAACTTCCAATATTTAATTCTCATATGAATAATCCTTCCTTAATATAGGTAATTATCTATTGCTAAATTATGTTAATTAAAAGAATACCTATGATTAAATATAAAAAATTTACAATTGTAATAAAATAGAAAATCAAATTAAAATGATTTATTAAATTAGATAAAAAGGAGAAAAATTAAAAATATTTTTTGGTGCTAACTTTGTTAAATTTAACAATATCAATTTTTATAATTATACATCAACATCTCTCTTATAAGATAAGAAAAGCAAGAAATCAATTGTACTTTGATTTATAGTAAAAATTCTTGGTACAAGTAAATTCTTTAAACTCACTAGAAATTTTTGAATTAATTATGTTTTAAGGGATACTTTTAATTTTAATTATAATTTCTATTAGGTTATCTATTAGACTTACACAATCCAAATCAGATTCGTCTATTTCATTTGTAATTGCATTTTCTATTCTAAAAATACTTTTATTAACTTCTAGAAAGAATCTTTTCCCTTTAAAAGTTACGTCTAAATGACTTCCTTTTTTTTCGATAAAGTTTAATGTTTTGAGATAATTTATAGTATAGTTAACTCTTTGTACACTTGTACTTAATATTTTTGCAACTTTATACTGAGAAAAAAAACTTTTGTTTCCGAAAAACAAAACACTTGACAGTATGAGAAAGGAAAAGTAGTTAACTTTACTCTCGGCAAAAATATTGTTAATTTTCTTTTTATAGAAAAATAACAAAAACAAAATTTTGATAGTAGTATAATTATATTTTTTTCTATTCATTTTTATTCTCCTTATTTGATTTTTCTTAATTATATACCTCAAATTAACTAATGAAAATGTCAAAATTTTTTGTATAAACCTTAAAAACTATAAAAATTTTTTCCCATTGTTTCTTTGAAGCTAACATAGATAGTAATTCTATGTATTGTTATAGCAATTTTATTAATGTTTCAAAGAAAGTTTAGATTCTATTTTTTATTTTGAAAAAATCATCAGAATCACATAATTTTATTGTGAAATAATATTTTTTAACTAGCACTAGTCGATATTAATTATTAGCTATAAGGTTACGTTGAATATTATAAAGTATTAAAATTTATTTTGAGTTGTGTCTTTTTAAATAAAGAATTTGAAAAATAAGATGTTAGATTTAATTTTTAACTTTATTCTTTTTTTACAGAAAAATTTTAATGTAATTATAAGGAGAATATAATCTTTTATAGACAAAATATTTGTAATAGTCTAACAAAACTCTTCAAAGGTTGATAGTAAAATTTTTTTTTATTAACTTTTATGTTTTTGAAGGTGGATGGGAGTGAGATATAGATAATCTTTGTATTTCCTTTATCCTAAGGGATAGCTTATTTATACGTTATGAATACTCTTAAGATCCTTTTCGTTCAATAAGTATATTTAGTTTGAATAGATTATTTACTTTAAAAGAATAGTTGTTAAAAAAATTTGTTTTGGATAAGTATTTCTTTATTTATAAGCATATTTAATCGATTTTAACTAGTTCAAAATTTTTCCTTATTGTCTCTTTTTATTCTTTTATTCATAATGATACTAAATTATTAAAATTATAAATGAATCTTAGAGGAGAAAACCAATGAAAAAAATTTTTTCTTTAATATTAATCACGTTTGCTTTGTTTTTTATAGGTTGTAAAACAAAGGATAAATCTTTTGTTGGTACTTTTGACAAAGTAACTTCACATATTGAGGTAGTAAGAAACAAAATTTTTGATAAATTGCTTTCAAAATCTTATATTGTTGGAGAAAAAACTTGCTCTGGAATAGAGAAAACTCTTTATAAAGAAGGGAATGGAGTTAAGTACAAAGAAAATGACAAAATAATTTACTCATATTCTTTATTTAAAGAAGATAATAATATAGTTCGAGTATATGAAACAAAATATTTAATTTCAATTGAGGATAAAACTAATGTAGTTATTACAGTTGAACAGGATGGCTCAATAACTATGGAGTCAAGAAGACTTTTTGTATCAGACCTTAAAAATATAGTTGTTTTCGATAATTTTGAAGAATTTGAAAAAAAAATAGATGCTAACTTTAAATTTAATTAATGATAATTGGAGAGTTTTCTCTAATAAAATTCCAGTAAATACTATAAATATAATACTTTTATCTATTTTAAATTAAGTAAAGGAAAAAGGAGAAATTATGAATTTTGTTCTACTTATATTATCTCTACCTTTGTTGTTATTTTTTAAGTCTTTTCCAAAAAATATATTTATTTTATATATTTCTATAATCATTTTGGTTATTTTTGATATATATGATTATTTTGATTTTATTTTATATGAAGTTATTGTCGCTTTTTTTATATTAATTTCTTATTATTATATACTATATTTCAATTTGAGTTTATTTTGGGTGGCAATGATTTTATTAACGTTATTATTAGGAATGCTTATAGCTTAGTTAACTTTAAAAAATCAAAAAAAGTTTATTAATAAATTCTATAAATCATTTAGCAAAGATAGTAATTGTAGAGGTAGAAAAGAGAAATTTGGTAAAGTAAGGGTGGTGTGTCATATTAAGCGTACCACTTTACTTTTTCTTGAAAAAACTCATTAAATGTAAAATAATCTAATATTTTTTTGATTTATTTTTAATTAGATTTACTACTATTTTTACTTTTAAACTTAGGATTTTTAATTACATTAATATTTAAAAGTCTTTTATTTATCTCCTCTACTATTCTTATCACATTTCCTTTGTTTAATTTTTTATTTTAGTTGTTTCATTTTTTAAATTAAATACACATTATATTTATTTGTTTTCTATATTAAGTAGAGCTATTTCTGATTTAATAATTCCATGGTCATTGATATATCTTTTACAATTCCTCTTATAAAAAAAATTGAACTATCAAACATTCTCTTTCTATTATCTAATTTTATTTAATTATATTATTATCATTTGAAAAATTAAAAATATTTTTTTAATCTTCCTGATATATTATAATTATTTATATTTTTCTTTGCTACTCCTTTTTTTATTTGAACTTTTATTATTCAACTTTATCTAAAAATTAGATTAAGGTTTTTTATTCTAAATTTTATTCTATCCCTTTTTTTATTAGCTTATATTATAATTTTATTTTTTTTGACTAATATTAATTTTTTATTTTTTGAATTGTATAATTTAATCAGAAAAAATAAAATAAACAGTCTAATTTTGTCACGACAACAAACTCATAAAGGAGGTATCACATATACTACAAAAACATATTAACTAGTTTATATATAAAATTCTATATAACTCTATGTAACATGGTTTCTAGGAGTGACTTTGATTCTACAAAATTAAGAAGGAAAAGAATAAAAGCCAAATAATCATAGAGAATATAAATAATTGTAAAACCATTTATAAAAGGGATAGAAATATCCTAATATCAAAGAACATTTAGAATTTAAACATTTTGAAGGAGATAGGATTATTGGGAAAAAGAGAAAATCTATTATAGTAATTTTAATTAAAGGGAGATTTAAATTTATTTTTTGTTAAAAACTAGCAGAAAAATTGAAGAGGTACTTAATTGAATCAATAAATAATTAAATAATATAATAAAATAATAGTTTTTGACAAGGAAAGGAATTTGCTAAATGGAAAAGATTGTGAAATATATTTTAGTAACCTAGATTCAGTAGGTCAAAGAGATTTGAATGAAAATTTAAATGGAATATTAAAAAAAGATTCACCAAAATCAACAGATTTATTAGAGTATAATTAAAAGGAATTAAATAAGATTTGTAACAGATAGAACAGTATCCCTAGAAAATTATTAGGATATTTTATATCAGAAGAAGTATTATAAATGGTAGCAAGAGTGAAAACATTACTTCTGATTACCTAGATATTTAGCATATGTTATTTTCTGAATTAAATTGATAATTCAGGCTTGTAAAAAAGTAGCCTAAATTAATAGGCTAGTTCAAATTCAATCAAAATACACAAGTTGAGTGACAAATTAAATAATTCTATTTTTAATGTATTTTGATTCCCAATCTCTTAAATTATCGAAAATAGGTTTCAATTCTTTTCCTTTTTTTGTAAGAGAATATTCTACTTTTGGAGGAATTTCAGGATAAATTGTTCTTTCAATTATTGATTCTTCTTCTAATTTTCTTAATTTATCTGTAAGGGTTTTTGCACTAATGCCTTCAAGCTTTCTTTCTAACTCTTTAAATCTTTTTTTACCATTTAATAATTCGTCAATAATTAAAAATATCCATTTATTTCCTAAAATTTTTAATGAACGTTCTGTTTCCCATTTATAACACATTTTACTCAATCCTTTCTAAAAAGTAAGTAGCAAATAAAAATGTAACTACTTTCAATAAAATAAATTATATGTTATTATTAATAATATAATATATATGCTATTATTTTACCATGTTTTTCTAAATATTTTAACCTAGTCTATTAATTTATTAAATTTATATAAAGTAGAAATTTTTTATTGTTTTAGTAATGATATAATTGATAGTTAGTGATGAAAGTAGAAGAAAAATGGGTTTAAGAACTTATAATGTAGTTAAGAGAAGAAAGAGTGTATGGAATATAGATAGCTTATCATTATTTTTATAGAAAAATATTGGTTAAAAAAAGTTTTAGACAATCATTTTGAAATAACCATTCTATTTAAAGTTATATTAAGTAGTTAGAAAAAGTAATCAAATTATTAATAGTTGACATTTATAAATTACATAAATTTAAAAATTAAATTGATGATTGGGTTAGACGGAAAAAAGAAGGGGTAATTGTTTAAACTGGAAACTTTTTTAGTTTGTTTGAGCGTTGAAAGTAAGGAGTTTTAAGATAGAACTAACTTAGTTGTTTATTATAATCTTCAAAAATTTTATGAATTAAAAAGCGATTTTGATTTTTCTATATGTAAAAAGAAAAGTTCAAACAATTTTATCTTAATTATAAAAAAGTTAGATGTAATTAGATTTAATGTATAAATAAGGTAATCAAGAAAGAACTATAATTTTGTTGGTAATCCAAGTAGATAATGTATAGAGGTAATAGAAAAACTAATAAATTTAAAGCTAAATTATCAAAGGAGGAATTATGAAAGTGATAATGGCACCATCTAAATACATCCAAGGTAAAAATGCATTAAAAGAATTAGCAAGATATGGAAAAATTTATGGAGAAAGATTTTTAGTAATTTCAGATGAGTTTGTTTCAAACTTGACACGAGCAACAATTGAGGAAAGTATAAAAGATGAAAAGGTAAATATATATTTTCAAACTTTTAGCGGAGAATGTTCTAAGAAAGAAATAGAAGAAATTGTAAATGTTGGGGAAAGAGAAGAAGTAGATGTAATAGTTGGGGTAGGAGGAGGAAAAACATTAGACACTGCCAAAGCTGTTGCTTACTATAGAAAACTTCCTGTAATTATAGTGCCAACGTTAGCATCAACAGATGCTCCAACCAGTGCGCTTTCTGTAATTTATAGTGAAGACGGAGTATTTGAAGAGTATTTGTTATTACCTAAGAATCCAGAGATAGTATTAATGGATACAAATATTATTGCAAATGCTCCAACTAGATTGTTAGTTGCAGGAATGGGAGACGCATTAGCAACATATTATGAAGCAAGAGTGTGTTATGAAGCAAAATCAAAATCTATGGCAGGAGGAGTTTCTACTTTAGCAGCAATGGCATTGGCAAAATTGTGCAAAAATACTTTATTAGAAAAGGGATATATGGCAAAAGTTTCGTGTGATGCAAGTGTTGTGAGTGAAGCACTAGAAGAAGTTGTTGAGGCAAATACGTATTTGAGCGGTATAGGATTTGAAAGTTCTGGACTAGCAGGAGCTCATGCAATTCATAATGGATTTACAGCTATTAGTGATTGCCACAATTTGTACCATGGGGAAAAAGTAGCATTTGGAACAATAGTACAGCTAGTTTTAGAAAATGAACCTTTAGATGAAATAAAGAGGATTATTAACTTTTGTAGTCAAGTAGGCTTACCAACTACTTTAGAAGATATGGGAATTGTGGAAAATGTTGATGAAAAAATTAGATTAGTATCAAGAGGAGCTTGTTCCGAAGGAGAAACTATTCATAACTTCCCTTATAGAATTTCGGAAGATATGGTATATAATGCTATAATTTTGGCTGATAAACTTGGAGAAAAAGAAAAATAGAGCATTTTATATGTGCTGTAACCTATAAAGAGGTTAATTGAAAAAAGAATGTTAATTTTTATAGGTTTTTTACTGTATAAAAATATAAAATAAGAGATTAGAGAAATTAATGAATAGAAAATACCTTATAGAAAAAGAGATTAACAGACTAGTTAAGAATAAATACGCTTTTGAAGGTTCAAATCTGTCTGGTATGATTTATTTAGTAAAGTAAGAAAACATTTGTAAAAGGGTATTTGGGTTCTTTTATCAGTTGTTTTGATAAAAAAATAAATAGAATATAATTTTGGGGCTTTGTCGATATAGGGTTATAGTGTCAAGAGCCCCTTTGTACTGTTTAAGTTGTCTATAGAATTTTTTTTAGATTTGAAAAATCATAATATCCAAGAGGCATTTTTTTTATAATTTTAATTTTGTTGTCAAAGACTTTTGTAAAATTATTAGAGTATCTTTTGTATTATTTTATATTAATTTTTAAATTATATAGTGTTTTTATATTGGTAATTATGTAGTATACTTTCTGTATTTATTGGTTTGTAGCTTTCCAAAATAAAAAAGTATTGAATACTTATTCTATAGGGAAATTTTTTGTTTATTTTAATTAGTAGTATTTTATTGTAAACTTTTAGACGGGATAATAAATATAGTTTCCTTATAAGGAAAACATAAAAACTAGGAGGTAGACATGAAAAGATATTTAGTTAAAATGGCGGTTATCAGTTTTATCTTTGTACTAACAGCAGAGAAGTCTTTTTCTTTTTTCGGTTTTGGGAAAAAATCAAAGGAAAAAAAGAAAATTGGTGTAACAATTTATAAGTATGATGATAATTTTATGGCACTTATGAGACAACAAATAGAAGCTGTAGCCGGTGGGAAAAATGTGGAATTAATGATGAATGACTCACAGAATGACCAGTCAAAACAAAATGATCAAGTTGACATCATGTTGGCAAAAGGGGTAGATGTTTTGGCCATTAATTTGGTAGATCCTGCAGCAGCTAGAACAATCATAACTAAAGCAAAAAAAGAAGGAGTTCCTGTAGTGTTCTTTAATAAGGAACCTAGTCAAGATGATATGAAGAGTTATGATAAAGCTTATTATGTGGGAACTAATTCAGCAGAATCAGGTGTTATTCAAGGAGAGGTAATATCAAAACACTGGAAGCAAAATTCAAATTGGGATAGAAATAATGATGGAGTAATGCAATATGTTTTATTAAAAGGAGAACCAGGACATCCAGATGCTGAAGCAAGAACAACTTATTCTGTAAAAACTATAGAAGAAAATGGAATAAAAACTGAAAAACTACATTTGGATACAGCTATGTGGGATACAGCTCAAGCAAAAGATAAAACAGAGGCATGGTTAAGTGGACCAAAAGGAGATGACATAGAAGTAATTATAGCAAATAATGATGGAATGGCACTCGGTGCTATAGAAGCGTTAAAAGCTAATAACAGAACAGAAATTGTTGTGTTTGGAGTAGATGCTCTTGCAGAAGCTCTTGTTAAAATCCAAAATGGAGAAATGGCCGGAACAGTTCTTAATGATGCTAAAAATCAAGGAATTGCAGTTGTAGATTTAGCAGTAAATTTAGCTAATGGAGAAAATCCTATTAAAGATACAAATTGGGTTTTAGATGAATTTAAAACAGTACGTGTTCCTTATGTTGCAGTTGATATAGATAATTATACAGAATTCAAATAAATTTATATAAAGGTGCTAAGGCACCTTTTCTAGTAAGGAGAAATTATGGAAAAAAATGATAAACCTCTTTTGGAAATGAGAGCAATAACAAAAAGATTTCCTGGAGTTTTAGCCTTAGATAAAGTAAATTTTAAGCTTCAACCTCACAGTGTTCACGCTCTTATGGGTGAAAATGGGGCTGGGAAATCGACATTAATGAAATGTCTTTTTGGTATGTATAAAAAGGATGAAGGAAATGTCTTTCTATGTGGTAAGGAAGTGGAATTTACTTCTTCAAAGGAAGCTCTAGATAATGGAGTTTCTATGGTACATCAAGAATTGAATCAAGTGTTAGAAAGAAATGTTATGGATAATATTTGGTTAGGGAGATATCCTACAAAGAAAAGATTCATTATAGATGAGAAAAAAATGTATACTGATACAAAAAATATATTTAATGAATTAGATATAGATATAGATCCTAGAGAAAAAGTTTCTAATCTTTCAGTTTCTCAAATGCAGATGGTAGAAATAGCTAAAGCATTTTCATATAATGCAAAAGTTATAGTTATGGATGAACCGACTTCTTCATTAACTGAAAAAGAAGTATTACACCTCTTTAAAATAATAAAAAAATTAAAGGAGAGAGGGTGTGGAATAATATATATATCCCATAAAATGGAAGAGATTAAAGAAATTTCTGATGAAATAACTATATTTAGAGATGGAAAATGGATTGTTACAGAAATGGTAGAAAAACTTACAACTAATGAGATAATAAACTTAATGGTTGGAAGAGATTTGACTCATAGGTTTCCTGAAAAAGATAATCAAAAGGGAGAAATTATATTAGAAGTTAATAATTTAACAGCATATAATCAACCTTCTATAAAAGATGTTTCTTTTAAATTGTATAAGGGTGAAATACTAGGTGTTGCAGGCCTAGTTGGATCTAAAAGAACAGAATTATTAGAAACTATATTTGGTATGAGAGAGTTTGTTAATGGTGAAATAATACTACATGGTAAAAAAGTCAAAAATAAAACTCCACATGATGCGATTAAAAATGGGTTTGCGTTAGTTACTGAAGAAAGAAGGGCAACAGGATTATTTTCTATGCTAGATATAACATTTAATTCTGTTATCTCTAATATAAATTTAGAAAAATATAAAAATAAATATGGGTTTTTAGATGATAAAATTATGAAAAAACAAACTAATAAAATAATTGAAAGTATGAAAGTTAAAACTCCCTCTCATAAAACAAAAATTGGTGATTTGTCTGGAGGAAATCAACAAAAAGTAATTCTTGGAAGATGGTTGGAAACAGAACCTGAAATATTAATGTTAGATGAACCTACAAGAGGGATAGATGTTGGTGCAAAATATGAGATTTACCAATTAATTATAAATTTAGCTCAAAGTGGGAAGAGTGTGTTGGTGATTTCTTCTGAGATGCCAGAATTACTTGGGATAACTGATAGAATCATTGTAATGAGTAATGGAAGAATAGCGGGTATAGTGAATACATCAGAAACTAGTCAAGAAGAAATATTAACATTGACTGCAAAATATTTATAAGGAGTGTTTATGAAAACTTTAGTAGAGAAAAATAAGAATATTTTAGATGGAACAAGAAATTTTTTAGTTAATAGTGGAATATATTTAGTATTAGTGCTTCTTCTCATATTTATAATTATGAAAGAGCCTAGTTTTTTAAGTATTAGAAATTTTAAAAATATCCTTACACAAAGTTCAGTTAGAACTATTATCGCTTTGGGAGTAGCAGGATTGATAGTAACCCAGGGAACTGACTTGTCTGCAGGAAGACAGGTAGGATTAGCAGCAGTAGTATCGGCATCATTATTACAGGCAACATCAAATGTAAATAAGGTTTTTCCAGAATTAAATACAATGCCTATATGGTTAGTAATAATATTTGTAATGTTAATAGGAGCTTTTTTTGGACTTTTAAATGGATTTGTAATAGCTAAGTTAAATGTAACTCCTTTTATTGCAACATTAGGATCAATGATAATTATATATGGGATTAACTCTTTATATTATGATAAAATAGGTGCTGCTCCAGTGGCGGGATTTGCAGATAAATATACAAGGTTTGCTCAAGGATCTATAAAAATATTAAATTGGGATTTTCCATTATTAATTTTATATGCTTCAGTAGCTATATTATTAATATGGATTCTTTGGAATAAGACTAAATTTGGAAAAAATATATTTGCAATTGGAGGAAATCCAGAAGCAGCTAGGGTATCAGGAGTTAATGTAACGAAAAATCTGATAATAGTATATGCTTTATCAGGTATGTTTTATGCTTTTGCAGGACTTCTGGAAGCAGGAAGAGTGGGAAGTGCAACTAACAATTTAGGAAACATGTACGAGTTAGATGCAATAGCAGCGTGTGTGGTAGGTGGAGTTTCATTTAGTGGTGGAGTAGGAAGTGTTCCTGGTGTAGTTACAGGAGTACTAATATTTACTATTATAAATTACGGATTGACATATACAGGAGTTAGTCCATACTGGCAATTTATCATTAAGGGAATGATAATTATAGTAGCAGTTGCATTAGATACATTAAAATATAAAAAGAAAAAATAAAATCATTTATTTTAGATTTTGTTTTTGTTTAAATAGAAAAATAATTATTTGTTCTAACAAGGGCTGTAAAGATTTTTTAAATTTTGTCTAAATATAAACCTTTCTAGTTTTGTTGAAGTATGTTTTAACATTAATTGGGAAGGTTTTTTTTAAAAAAAAAGAGAATAATTAAAAATTTAGGGAACAATAGACAATATATCACTGCTTAAAATAATTTACGATGCTCAAAGTAAGTGACAAATTAGAAATTAATTTATAAAATCAATAGAAGAATTGTATATGAATAGCTCTATGAATAGGAATAAATAGAAACTTATATAAAACTTGGGATAATTTCGACTAAAAAAGTTATTTGAAATGAATTGCTATAGAAATTTTTTTAGGAGTTTATTTTTTTAAAAACACAACGACTTAAAAAAATTTAGTGAAATAACCCAAGTTATTCTCAAATCAAAGTCATGTTATCATTTTTCTGTTTGAATTAGAATATCCAAGAAATTTGGAGAACATAGTAGCAATTAACTATGCTTAATCGATGCAATTTCTTTTTCCAAAGTTTCTTTATTGA
>CAZFBB010000017.1:0-28424 GCA_964517235.1 uncultured Fusobacteriaceae bacterium | reverse complement strand
TCTATTAAACTCCCAACTGCTTCTGCTCTCTCTTTAGAAAGTTTTAAATTAAGCTCTTCAGAACCACTACTATCAGTATAACCTACAATAAATAAAACTCCTTCTAAACCATTTAATACCTTTATTGCATCATCTACTTTTTTTAATTGCTCCTTTGTCAACTCTGTTATATTTGCTTTATAACCAACAATAACTGGTAAACTTTTCTCTCCTTTAGCAAAAGCAATAAATTCTTCTCTAGACTCATTACTTACATCAACTACAACTACAGCAGTACTTCTGCTTTCACTTACATTTCCAAATGAATCATAAGCTTTTACAAGTAACTCATATCTTCCTGTTTCACTAGCTTCAAAAGCATATGTACTATTTTCAATTTCTATTTTTTCTCCATTTAAATATGTCTCTAATTTAATAGTATCTCTATCTCCATCTATATGCCATATAGCTTTGTTTCCTACAATTCTATTTTCCAACTGAATATCTGGACCTCTTCTATCAATTTCAAAAGATACATTTACTTCATCTGATTTTATACCTTCTTCATTTGAAATCCTTGCTACAATTTGGTATATACCTTCTTCTAAATTATTTTCAATTACATTTTTTCTATTACTAACTTTCCAATCAAATATTACTTCTTCAAAATCTGAAATTTTTATCAATTTACTTTCAAATTTCACGTCTATCTCTTCACTTTTTATATAAAAACCTATCTCTTCATTATTGTTAAATTGGTTTTTATCTAAAATAATCAGAGGAGTTTCAAGTTCTCTTATTATAGTTGGTTCAATTATAGCTAACTCCATTATTTTCTTTTCTTCAACAACAACCTTTTCCTCTACTTCAATTACAGCTTCTTCTTCTACTTCAATTACAGCTTCTTCTTCTACTTCAATTACAGCTTCTTCTTCTACTTCAATTATAGCTTCTTCTCTTTTTTCTTTCTTAACTATATCTTTCTCTTTTTTTCCAAATTTATAAACAAACTTTAAAGATATTAAATCTAAAGCTCCATCATAAAATATCCCACTATATTTTATTTTTTCGTCTATCTTGTACAAATAACCACTATCTTTCAGTTGTACACCTTCATAGATTAATTGTATATCAAAGTCGGAAAAACTTCTTCCTACACCAAACCCAAAATATAATCCACTATTATCAATAATTTCATCTCCAAAATTAAAACTATATCCCATCCTTCCCAAAAGATAATATGGACTCTGGTTTAAAAAATATCTTCCATGTAGATATAATGGCATTACAGAATAATTATTTGAAGGAATAATCTTTTCATTTATACTAAGTGATGGTATATATTCAGCACCCACTCCATAGGCTAAATTATTAATTTCCCATGTTCCTTCAAAACCAAAATCAACTCCTAAACCTCCAAATTCCTTATAAGTAATTTTATTTTCATTAATTGTAGTATAATTTAAATCTAAACCTAAAGATAATGAATAATCTACTCCCTTAACTGAAAATGAAAGTATAATTAAAATAATCAGTATACTTAATATGTTTTTTTTCATTTCATCTCCTTCTTAATAACCAAGTATAATTTTTTTACTAACAGAATCACTCCAGTTTCCCTCAGAATCTAAAGCTTGTACTTCCAATTCAAACCCAACACCGAAATCTTCAAAAATAATCACCTTTGACTCTTTTATCTCAGTCCAATCTAAATTACTAATCCATTTATCTTCTGCATAATCATATAAGTATAACTTATATCTATACTTAGCTATATCAGCTTTTTTTGTTTCCCAATCAAATAACAATTTCATTTTTTGCATTTCATTATCCCATTGGTTTGTTGCTAATGTGAAATATATTGGATGCTCTATTAAACTAAAATATCCTTTTGAAGAATTTGACCAAGACAAATCTTTTCCTTCTACATTTACAAAATTATCATATTTGGCCTGAAGATTAATTTCCAAATCCATATTAACATTTGCAAGAAATTTAACTCTAGGTTTAACTATACCTGCTGGAACCTCTGTCCAACTTATATTTTTACCCTCGTCCATTAATTCAACTTCTATAGTATCATTTACAATACTATAGTCTGGTCCGATAGTATAATACTTATCTGTTTGTTTGTCTCTTATAGATACTCTATACATATTAGGAGCTACTTTATAATCTCTAGAGAGTAATTCAAAATCAAATGTATTTAAACCTCTCTTCTCTATAAAAATACTAGGTCTTCTATCAACATTTATTTTAAAATCACTCTCTTTTTTTACTTCACCTTTTTCAGTAAGGATATATATCTGATAAGTCCCTTCTTTTATAGGAGTTTTTAATATATACTTATCTTCTCTTTTTTCCAAAGTACTAAATTCTAGACCTTTTTTAAACTCTGATCTATCTTTGTAATCTCCATTTTCAGGAGCAATCCATACTTCCATATTATCTAAAATAGAAGTTTGTGGAATAACAAAAGTTTCAACTCCACCAAAACTAACTAAATTTCTCCTTAGTAATTCAAATTTTTCCCCTCTAACATCTTCTACCTTTGGTAGATTAAGTTGCTCGCTTATTCTTGGATATTCCATACAAGAAGCAAAACACAATATAAACGCTATAGTCAATAAAGCTTTTTTCATTTTATTGTTCCTTTCATTATTACTTTTCTAAAACTTTTACTTTTTTATCTGCATATTTATTATTCTCTCTATTTTCTTTTACCATTATAACTATTTTTGAACTTGAAGCACATTACTTATATAAGATTCACTCCAAGATCCATCTAAGGTAACTTCTTGAACCTCTAATAAGAATTCAAAATTATGATTATAATTAAACTCTTTTATATCTATTTCTACTTGAGAAACTTCAAGTTCCGTCCACTTTTCTTGAACATACCATTTTTCATCGCTTTGTTTGTCTCTCCAGTGTAATCTATATCTATATTTTGTACTCTCAACACTACCTTGCCATACAAACTTTAAACCTAACAATTCATAATTTGAATCTCTTACTAAAACAGAATTAATCAAAGGAAAATTATATGTTTTAATATTTTTAATTTGAGCACTTGACCAAGATAAATCATTTCCTAATATATTAAAAAACACATTATATTTAGCTTCAAATTGAAATTCTAAATCCATTTGAGTACCTGTATAGATATTAAATGTAAATTGTGAAAAATCTAACGGAAATTCCATCCATCTATTTTCTTCATTTACTTCAGTTAATGCAAATTCTTCTATATCACCTTCAAATTGACCATGCAAATTTAAACTTCCTTTTAAATAAAGGGAGTTTTGAACATGATATCCATTTTCTAACAAATAGTATCTACCTGTTTTCTTGTCCTTAACAGACATCCTATAAAAATCTGGATTTACACCATAATTTTTAGGCTCAACCTTTAAATATACAGTATTTTGTGCCTGTTCTTCAAAAGTAACTATTGGACTCCTATCAACATATATTTTATAGTCACTTTCTTTTTTTATTTCACCACTTTCAGTAAAGATGTATATTTGATAAACTCCTTCTTTTACAGGAGTTTTTAATACATATCCATTCTCTTTTTTTTCTAAAGTAGAAAACTCTATACCTATTTTAAATTCTGATTTATCCTTATAATCTCTATTATCAGGAGCAATCCACAATTGCATATTATCTGTAATAGCAGATTCTGCAATAATAAATGTTTCAGCTCCACCAAAACTAGTTAAATCTTGAGATAATATTTTATAGGGGTTTTTTATTTCATTGTTTTTAAGCAAGGGTGTATATTCTCTACATGAGATAAAACTTAGTAGTATCAATGTAAGTAATAAATAATTTTTCATTTAATTTTTTCCTTTCGACTATTTATTTTAAAATTAATTTTAATTTTTATAATATATTTTATAAAACAATATTATACTTATGCGCATGTTAATTTATCATATTTAAATACATAAATCAAGCTATAGATGTAATCGTATTAAAATAATATAATATTATTATTATAATTGTGTTTATTTATTTCTTTACTAAATTAATAGGTTATGTCTTAGCCCATATTTTTATAATATTTTTATTTAATAAATATTATAGTTTCAGTAAATTCCTTTATTATTTACCTCTAAAAATAAATGCTTTTTACTAAAAATTCAACGTAGATTCACTTATATCCTTGTAAAACTATGGTATTTTTGTACAAAAAAAAACGACCAATTATTAAATAATCAGTCATTTTAATTTTTTTCTTTTAACTTACACAAAAAGAATACTCCTCTATTAAACCAAAGGGTTTTATGAGAGCTTTAATGATTATTGTAAACCCTAACTATAAAAACTAGAAAGATGACAACAGCTTCCTTTTCAAAATTATAATAAATTTTTCTTTGTAAGATAGTGGAATAAAGCACCAATAAGATTAGCATCTCCCATAAATTTTGCATTTTGAATATTTGGTACTACCCTTGCAATTTGAACATCATCTAAAATTTCTTTCATAGCTTTTGACACTTCTACTCCCAGTTCCTTCCTAGCTGATATAGACCCTCCCAATACAACTATCTCTGGGTCAAAACTATATTGCAAATTATATATTCCTTCAGCTAGTTTTTTATAAAATTTTTCTATAACTTCTTTTGCTATAAAATCTCCTTCTTCCATTTTCTGGAAAACATATTTTCCATTGACATTTTCTATATCTACTTGGGCTTTTTTCGCATATGCTCTACATATAGATGAAGTAGAAGCAGTTTCACTCCATATTCTGTATTTTCTCTTGCCATTTTCTATTTCTTCACTTAGCATATATCCAAATTCTCCACCATGTAGATGTATTCCCTTGTGTATTTTACTATCCTTTATTACAGCTCCACCTATACCAGTACCAATTACTATAAACAAAGCATCTTTCTTGTCCTTAGCACTACCTAACCATACTTCAGCTAAACCAGCACAATTAGCGTCATTTTCCATTTCTACTTCAAACCCAGTTTTTTCCTTGATTATCTCTTTAAAATTAGGTCCATGTATAAAAGGTAGTGCACTAGCTCCACCAATTATACCACTTTCACTATCAACAGCCCCAGGAAGTGACATTGCTACACCTTCTATTTTAGCCTTATTTCCTTCAATTACTTCAACTACCTTTTCAAAAAAGTCCTCTAAATTTTTTGGTGATGAGTAACTGTTTTTCTCTAGTATATCTCCTTCTTTACTTAAAATTCCATATTTTATATCTGTTCCACCTACATCAAATACAAGATAATTTTTCATTATGTCCTCCTAAAATCCATTATTTTCAGATACTTCTTTAATAAAATATCCACTTCTTTTTATACTCCTCTCTTTACTTTCCAAATCTAATCTTACATATCCATATCTATTTTTATAAGAATTTAGCCATGACCAACAATCTATAAATGTCCATAAATGATACCCATGACAATTACTTCCTTCTTCTATACCTTTATGTAACCACTTTAAATGTTCCTTAATAAATTCTATTCTATATTCATCTTCTACAATTCCATCTTTAATGAACTTCTCTTCTCCTTCTACACCCATGCCATTTTCAGCCACATACCACTTGATATTTTTGTAATTATCTCTAATATTAATTGATATATCATACAAGCCCTTATAATATATCTCCCAACCTCTGTGAGGATTAATTATCTTTCCTGGCATATTATAATAATCAAAATACCATTCTGGCATAAATGGACTATTGGGATTTGGCATATTTTCCCTTGCTTTTACCCTCTTAGGTTGATAATAGTTAACTCCCAATAAATCTATTGTATTTTCTTTAATTACGTCTAACTCTTCCTTTTTATATACTGGTATTAACTCATGCTTCTTTAATAGATCTATCAAATCGGCTGGGAACTCTCCATGTATAGCAGGATCTAAAAAACTTCTGTTAAAAAACAAATCTGACCTGAATCCTGCTAATTTATCATCTTTATTTTCACTACGTGGATAGGAAGGGGTCAAATTAAGTATAATTCCAATTTCTCCACCTAATCCTAGTTTTTTATACTCTCTAATAGCCATAGAACTAGCTAGTTGAGTATGATATCCCACTTGCACTGCCCTTTTTGCATCTACTACCATGGGATAATGATATCTATACAAATATCCACACTCTACATGTACTATTGGTTCATTAAATGTAAACCATTTTTTTACTCTATCTCCAAATAATTCAAAAGCTTTTGTAGCAAATTCTACATACTTGTCCACAACTATCCTATTCTCCCAACCTCCTATTTCTTGGAGTTTCATAGGCATATCAAAGTGATACAGATTCATAAAGGGTTCTACTCCCTCTTCTATTAAGCTATTTATAACTCCATTATAAAATTCAACAGCTTTTAAATCTACTTCTCCTCTATCAAAGTCTTTAATCAATCTAGACCACTGTATAGATGTTCTAAAACTATTATGCCCCAACTTTTTAAAGAGTTTTATGTCTTTTTTATAATTTTCATAAAAACCACTAGTCTCTTCTGGCCCTAGATTATTATGAAATTTATACCCTTCTACCCTATACCAATAGTCCCAAATATTTATATTAGCTTTGTCTTTGCTTCCTTCCATTTGAGATCCGGATGTTGCACTTCCCCAGTAGAAGTTTTCTGGAAAGTTATATTTCATATTCTTTCTCCTTATTTTTTAAATGTAAAGTGCAAATAATTTTCTGTGTTTTTTTAAGTATTTAATGATAAACCTTTTTATATAAAAATATCACAATTTTTCTATTGCCCTTCTACTCTGTTTTCTTTAATAAATTAACGGCTTTTTTCTTCTATTATTTTTATAATTTTTACTTTTTCTTAAACTATTTATTTATTTGCCATTGATCTATTTGTTTTTGCATTTCTTCTAATACTTTATTTAGTCCAACTGCTTCAAATTTCTCTATTGCTTGCGATAGGTACACTTCTGAATCATATCCTCCAGTAAATAATCCTGACCCAAACTCTTCAGCAACATTAGTTATAGCTGCCAACTCACTTCTAACAGGAGTAATATCAAAGTTGAATCCTAACAAAGGTGATTCTAATGCAGTACTATTCCACTCTTCAAATACCTCCCATTTATTCTCTGGATCTGCTTCATTCAGATAAGTAATAAACATATTCCCTAATGAAAATGTAGGCATATCATAGTCACTTGATGCAGGTAGCATTCTTACTCTATTGTCAGCAATTTTTTCATAATGTATTCCTTCTATTCCACTATCTATCATATTTCTTAAATATGAATCTGTATTTAACAAATTTAAAAACTTCATAACTTTTTCAGGTTGCTCAGAGTTTGATGATATAGCCATCATAGAACCAGAAACCGACCTCGTAGCTATAATTGGTTTTTCCATGGCAGGAATTACACTACATGGATAACCATATACACTTTCCCACAAATTTTCAGCTAACGGTTGATATTCAACAAGGGTTACAAACCATTTACCCGTTTTAGTTATATTTGGATTATCTGTTACTGATACAGCATCTTTAGGAATATATCCTCTTTCAAAGAATTTTCTATACACTTTCATATGTTTAATAAATTCTTCATCTTCCCATTGGTTTATTACTTTTAAGTTCCCATCACTTATCTTAATTGCTCCAGGTATTCTTCCATTCATTACAAAATCATAATCTTGAAGTAAATATTGAATATTTCCATATACTGCAAATGGTATTACATCTGGCTCATTTTCCTTAATAATTTGAAAAAATGGTTCTAAATCTTCCAATGTTTTTACATTAGATAAGTCCATGTTATACTTTTTTTTGTAGGTGTCATTAATTCTAAATACTTGCTGGTATGCAATTTCTTTATTAGCAGGTATGCCATAGATTTTTCCATTTATTTTACTTCCCTCAAGTAAAGCAGGATGAATAGTTTTTTTAAGTTCTTCACCATACTTGTTTATTAGATTATTTAATGGTAAAAATGCTCCTCTTCCAGCATTTACCCTATAATCAAATGCCCAAGAACTGGTAAATGCCAAATCATAAGGTTCGCCAGAGGCAGACAATACTTGCATTTTTTGATTATAGTCTCCCCAATCATGCATATACATCTTTACAGTTACATCTATCTTTTCTTTAGTATACTCACTTACTTTTTCCATAACTTTCTCTAGATCTCTTTGTGGTGTACCAATAGTATGCCATATAATTTCATATGGTTTCTCTTCAACTTTCCTTCTACAACTTACCAAAACTAACATAACCAATAAAATTAATCCCAATATTTTTTTCATCTTTCCCTCCATCTTTCTTTATTTTTAAAGCATCAAACTAAAATTACTCCTTTACTCCACCTACAGTTAAGCCTTTTATAAAATATCTTTGAAAAAATGGGTAAGCTAATACTATAGGACCTGTAGCTAATATAACCATTGCCATTCTTGTAGCTTCTTGGGGCATAGACTGTATCAGTTCAAAAGCTTGTCCTCCACCAAGTGAACTTGCATTTTTTATCAAAAACTCCATATTATTTTGTACCTTCATTAGCATATGTTGAAGAGGGGTTAAATTTGGATTATTAATAAATAATAGTGCATTAAACCAATCATTCCAATAAGTTAAAGCACTAAATAAACCTATAGTAGCTAAACTAGGTAGTGATAATGGCATAACTATAGTAAAGAATATCCTAAACTCTCCAGCTCCATCTATTCTAGCCGCATCAATTATCGATTGTGGTATGTTATTTTTAAAAAATGTTCTAAGTACCATAATAAAGAATACATTAAGTAATAATGGTAGTATAAGAGCCCATATACTATCTTTTAAATTAAGAACTTGAGTTGCTACTATATAAAATGGAACTAAGCCACCACCGAATAACATAGTAAAAAAAGCTATAAAATTAAAAAACTTTCTATATTTAAATTCTGGTCTTGACAATGCATATGCATATAAAGCAGTTAACAAAACTGTCAGCACAGTTCCAACTATAGTAACAAATATCGTTACTCCATAGGATCTTATTAATTGCTCTCCAGCTTTAAAAATATATCTATATGCACTTAGACTATATACTTCTGGAAAAAACTTATATCCCTTTAGAACCAAGCTTCTCTCATCTGTAACAGATATCATCAATACAAAGAGAAATGGATATACACAAGCAAAAGCCAAGATTCCCACAATAATATTCAATAATAAATTTGATTTATAACTTATGCTACTTATTTCTCTTTTGGGTAAAATTCTTTTCATTTACACCTCCTAAAATAGTCCATTATCACTGTCGATTTTATTCACTATCCAATTCATAGTTACTATCGTGACAAAACCAACAAGAGATTGATATAATCCTGCAGCAGTACTCATACCAATGTCTCCAGTAGCCATAAGTCCCCTATAAATATAAGTATCGATTACATTTGTTACAGGATATAGAGCACCTGAATTTTGTGGTACTTGATAAAATAATCCAAAATCAGCCGAAAAAACCCTTCCTAAAGCTAATAAAGTTAGTATTATCATAAGTGGTTTTAATTGTGGTATAGTAATGTATTTAATCTGTTGCCACTTTGTTGCTCCCTCTATCATAGCAACTTCATAGTAATTTTTATCTATACTAGCTATAGCAGCTAGATATACTATTGAATTGTACCCTATCATTTTCCACTGAGAGATAACAGTCAAGAAAAATGGCCAATACTTTGTTTCTGTATACCAAGATACTGTATCTTTATTTGCAAATAATAAAATGTTATTGAACATTCCTTTATCTACGCTTAAGAAACTAAAAACAAAATAACCAACTACAACCCAAGACAAAAAATGTGGCATAAACATAAATGTTTGATATATCTTCGCTAACTTCTTATTTAATAACTCATTTATTCCTATAGCTAAAGCAACTGACAAAACAAGACCTAAAATTATAAATAAAAGATTATATGCAACTGTGTTTCTAGTTATTACCCAAGCATCTTGTGAACTAAATAAAAATTTAAAATTTTCAAATCCTACCCATTTACTTCTTTTTAAACTAGCTAAAATCCCTCCTCTAGCAAATCTAAAATCTTTAAATGCAATTATTATACCTGTCATAGGTAGGTATTTAAATAAAATTAACCATAGAAATCCAGGAAGAACCATAAGGAAATATACCAAATTTTTCCTTAATTCCAGAGTTTTTCCATTCTTTTTTGTCTTTTTATTATTCAACTTCTTCATCATTCCTCCTCAAAGGAAGTGAGCAAAACTCACTAATATTTTACCTTCAATGTTTTTATCTCGTATGGTTTAACTTCTACCTCAATACTATTACTCCCTAACTCAGATATTAATCCCAAATCTCTTTCAATTAAATTAACTTCTCTAACTTCCTTTAAGTTTATTCCAAATGTCAAATTTACCTTACACCTTTTATTTTCATTTTCATAAAATCTAATGATTAATTCATCTGTTTCTTCAGCTTTTTTAACTGTATCTATAATAATATTTCCACAATTACTACTTACTAATGAATATTCTTTACTTTTCTCTCCTCCATTTCCTTCTACTATACTTGCATATAAAGGCACATTTAAATCAAAAGCTTTATTACTAGTTTTTGCTTCCTTCCAATCTCCACTATGGGGATATAACGAATATGTAAAATAATGCTCTTCTTGGTCAGTTACTGGATTTGGTACTATTCCTGATTTTAATAGTGTTAACCTTATATTTCCTTCGATAATATCATATCCATATTTACAATCATTCATAAGAGAGACTCCATAAGCCCCTTCACTAAGATCCGCCCATTTATGTGCACAAACTTCAAACTTAGCTTGATCCCAAGATGTATTTTTATGAGTATTTCTCTCCACATTTCCATACTGTATATCATATGTAGCTTTATTTATGTGTATATCTACTGGAAATACTACCTTCAGCAGTATTTGAGATTGCTTCCAATCTACATATGTTTCAAAATCTATACGTTCTATACTGCTATAAATATGAATATTTTGAATAATTGTAGAATTAAGAAAAGTTCTTTTAATACATAATGTTGATAATACAGATCCATCATTTATAACTTCTACTTTATCAACACTATCCACCTCCCACATCTTTTCAGTATAAAATTCATCTATATCCCAATTATCATAATACATAGGTTTATCTTCAAAGGCTTGAATTACATTTGCTCTGTGACCCTCTTTTACTACTTCTCTACCTTCTCTTTTATCATAAATAGATTTTATAGAGCCATTCTCATCTAATTCTATTTTAAAATAATCATTTTCAAGAAGATTAGCATTTATATTCATAGTTTTGAAGCTTTCATCTACTCCTTCTTCCAGAGTATATGTTCTATATCCCATGGGATTAAGGTCTTTAACTATAAAGCATAAATATATTTTTCCATCTTTTTCAATAACTTGATTAGGAATAATAGATTCATCTTGATTTTTTAGAATATAATCTTTTTTATCTACTTCTACCCTACATATATCTGTTCTCCTATGACTAAGAGTATTAAAGACTACAAGTGATTTTTTATCTCTCATTACTTTATTAGCTATTTTATCTAGCTTCTCTCTAAGATATCTTTCTCCCCATTCTTTTATCTCTTCATACTCTTTTTTTGTTACATCATATACTTCTTTAATACTAGAACCAGAAATAATGTCATGAAATTGATTTAACAATACCTTTTCCCATCTCTTATCTATCCCTTCCTTATCATACTTATCTCCATCTAACATAGTTATAGAATTTAGAAGTTCTATATCTTGCAACATAAATTCAGATTTTCTGTTAGATCTTTTATTTCTTGCCATAGAGGTATATGTCCCTCTGTGATACTCTAAATACAATTCTCCTATCCATTTAGGTAACCTCTTATGTCCTTCTACCCTTTTTTCTACTTCTTCAAAGTATCTCCTAGCAAATTTTTGCTTTACTTTAGGCACTCCTAAAAGCCCCTTTTCCAACCTTCTACCAACTTCCAACATCTCCCTAGTTGGACCACCACCACCATCTCCATAACCATATGAAATAAGCACGTCATTGTTTAATTCTTTTTGCTGATATCTCTCCCATGCTCCTATTACTGCAACTGGATGTAACATACCATTATATGTTGTAAAGTGACTTTTTTTATCTTGACTTGGATCCTTAGTTGTAATAAAGTGCGTAAAAACTTCTGAGCCGTCTATTCCTTGCCATTTAAAGGTATCCATAGGTAATTTATTATACTGATTCCATGCTATCTTTGTAGTCATAAAATAGTCTATATCTGATTTTTTTAATATTTGAGGTAAAGCTACACTATAACCAAACACATCTGGTAACCACAAAATTTTATTTTCTCTATTAAAGTGTTTTTTAAAGAATCTTGTTCCAAATAAAATTTGTCTAACTAACGATTCTCCAGATGTTACATTAGTATCTGCTTCTACCCACATACCACCTTCAACTTCCCATCTTCCTCTTTTTACTACCTCTTTTACCTTCTCAAATACTTCTGGTTGATCTTCTAACAAAAACTTATAAAGTACAGGCTGACTAGACATAAACTTATATTCTGGATACTCTTCCATTAATTTTAATACTGTCGAAAAAGATCTACTTACTTTTTGCCTACTTTGAGCTACAGTCCACCACCATGCTATGTCTATATGTGTATGACCTATACAACTAGCTATTATTTCCTCATGACCAGCCATATTTTTATAATATTTATCTAATATATGCCCATTAGCTTCTCTTATACTCTTATTAAATTCTTTACTACCAATAACTCTCAAATCTATTAAATTTATTGTTTCATTGAGTATAGCTAAAATATCTATGTAAATTTTACTCTCTTTATCTAACTTCTTGAGAATTAATAGTGGTACTTGTATATTGTAATATAAATCTTTTATTTCTTCATTTACTCTAATTAACTTAGTAAACAATTGATTCTTTATCTCTGTTTCATAATCTGAAATAGTCCCTGCATAAGCATGAATATCAATAATTATCTTTTCATCAACTAAAAACTCTTTATTTATCAAAACTTCCCTATGATTTACATCTAAGCCTTGGATTAACTTACCATTAATATAAATTAAAAATTGTGGGTTAATAGCATCCCAACCACCCTTACCAGTAGAAATAAGTAAAGCTAAACTTCTCTTATTTTTTGGTAATTTTATCTCTGTTCTAAACCAATGGTTAGAACCTTTTTTGCCCCACAACTGATTTTTCTTATATTCCCTCCATTTTTCTCTACTGCTATCTACTTCTTTTATACTTAAATAATGCCCATCTTTCATTTGATAACTCTCTACTTGACCCAGAACTGTATAGATATGTTTTTCTAATTCCCTATTGGTATTTTCTACTCTTTCTAATATATAACGCATGGCTTATCCTATTCCCCTTCAATTAACTCAATGTCAACACTATAATTTCTTCTTTTTTTTCCTCGATTCTCGATTCTATCTACTAATAATTCACATGCTTTTTTTCCTATTCCCAAAAAATCTTGTGAGATTGTATCAAATTCTATATCCATTGGAAAATATCGTTTTAGATTGTCAAATCCTATAATATCTATCTTCACTCCCAAGTTTTTATAAAACTTTGCAAGTTCCAAAGCTATAAAATCATGTTCACACATTATTCCATCTACTTGCTTCTCTATTAATAACTTACCTATTAAATTCTTATCTGAATTTAGATAATTTGTTATAACCTTTGATATTTTTATATTATCCTCTCTAAGTACTTCATTTACTGCAAGGTATCTGTCCCTTACAGATGATGATGCCCATATATCTCTACCAAAGACCATTGCAATATTTTTATGATTTTTTTCTCTATGGTATTTACCCCATAACTCACCGCCTCTTCGATTATCAGATGTTACACTATCCACTTCTACTCTATCAAAATATTTATCTATAGTTACTATAGGATAATTTTCCTCAACTAAACTATGTATCAAATCAGCATTTCTTATACTATCTTTTGGATAATATATAATGCCCGCTAAAGGACTTTTTGTTAATTTTTGTAAAAACAATTTTGTTTCTAATGTATTACCACTTGGAAAGTATGGAGTTATAAAATATCCACTCTTCATGGCAACTTCATTTGCACCCTTTATATACTCAGACCACAGAGCATTTATCTCTCCATAAGGAAAAACCATTGCAATAATTTTGCTATCCTTTTTCCTCTTTTCTTTAACAAAATTCCCGTGTCCTTGTTTTCTAACTATATAATCATCTTTTACCAACTCTTCTAATGCTCTCTTACTTGTTATTCGACTTACATTAAATCTGTCAGATAACTCCTTTTCAGAATAGACTCTATCTCCTGTAGTAAGTTGAGTACTATCTATTTGTTCTTTTATCCATTCTTTTATCTCCAAATATCTTGGTTTACCCATGCTTTCCTCCTATAAATTTTTAGTTGTATATAAGCTTACTAATGCTAACAAAAAATAGATTAAAAAACTTTATACTTCTAGTTTATAACTAAGACTAGCTATCTTTACCCTCTTACCCCTATTTGTAACCTTTCATAAATGTCTATAATTATTAACATAAGTACATAAGGCAATCAAAGTTTTAAAAAAACTACCACTAAGGTTAATATAGAAAAACAAGCTCTATTAATTATTAGAGATTTTTCCTTTTCTATTTCATTTAACCTATATAATTCTATACTTTAACAATAAAGTTATTATTAACTAATTTATCATCTTCCAAAACCACTTTTATTAAAAAAAAGTCTAAGTCCAGACAAAGTATAAAAACTTATTAACTTTATTCTGGCTATTTTTACACTCTTAGCAATAGAAGAAAGATATATAGTGTAAATAATATACCCAAAATAAATTGATTGTTGATAATATATTTTCTTTCCAAAACTTACCACTCTATTTCTATCAAAATTTAATATATTCCTTCTTAACTTAATATATTATCTAATAGATTTTTACCACTTTTGATATATTATAATCAACAAAACACAATAAATTTATCAAAATTAATCAAAAAAAGCATACATTTTGTATCAAATGTATGTTATTTATATAAAAATAGAACGAAAATTCAAAAAAAACTTGATATATTCATAATGTGTAAGTATCATCATAGAAAGAGATGTACGTACATATCTTAATGTGTTTTTAAGGAGGTTCTATATTTTGATAAATACATATGATAATTTTGACAAAAATCCCTATATAGAAGTAATATCAGAAAAAGAAAACATAATAATAGGCTATGAAAATGTACAATTAAAAATTAATAATATACTAAAGGAAGATAAAAAAATAATAATTTTAATTGATTGGTACCATGGTTATTTAAAAGAAGAATTAGAAGAGCAATTACTAGTAAATTTAAATGTAAAAAAACTTGATATATGCTCTTGTATGAAAAATGAAAAAGATATACTAAAAATAATAGATAAATTCCTTACTAATGATAGAGTTTTTGGATATATGTCACCTATTAAAATCAAAGATTTCTTCTATGAAGACAAGTTATTACAAATAAAAAAAGAGATAGAAGAAACTAATGAAAGCCTTATTATATATGGATTAGGAGTAAATCTTTTAGAGGTAGAAGCAAATCTTAATATATTTATAGATATGGCCAGATGGGAGATACAACAAAGATTTAGAGAAAAAATATTGGGAAACTTGCAAAGTGATAACTATGATGAGGATCTATTAAAAAAATATAAAAGATCCTATTTTATAGAATGGCGTACACTTGATAGATACAAAATGAGCATAATTAATAAGCTAGACTATATTGGTGATGGGAACCAAAGGGGACAATTGAAACTATTACCTTTAGATACTTATCTAAAGGGAATTAATATAACAAGTAATAAACCCTTTAGACTAGTTCCATTTTTTGACCAAGGTATATGGGGAGGACAATGGATGAAAAAAGTGTGTAATCTGCCTAAAGATAAAGATAACTACGCATGGTGTTTTGATTGTGTGCCAGAGGAAAACTCCTTAGTATTCAAAGTAGGTTCAGAATATTTTGAACTTCCTGCTATTAACTTGGTTTTACTAAAAGCCAAAAAGCTACTAGGAAAAAAAGTTTATTCAAAATTTGGTGCTGAATTTCCCATACGTTTTGATTTTTTAGATACTGTAGGCGGTCAAAATCTGAGCTTACAAGTGCACCCTACAACATCCTATATACAAGAAAAATTTGGTATGACTTATACTCAAGATGAAAGTTATTATATTTTAGATAATGAAAAAGGAGCAAAGGTATATTTGGGTCTTAAAGAGGGAATTAAACCTGAAGAATTTATTAATGATTTAAAAAGGGCAAATAAGGGTATAGAAAATTTCAATAATGAAAAATATATAAATACCTTTACTGTTAATAAACATGACCATTTCTTAATACCCGCAGGGACTGTACATTGTTCAGGTAGCGGAACCATGGTATTGGAAATTAGTGCAACCCCTTATATATTTACCTTTAAACTATGGGACTGGAATAGACTTGGTTTAGATGGACTACCAAGACCAGTTCATTTAAACCATGGTAAAAAAGTAATTGACTATAGTAGAGATACTAAATGGGTAAAGGAAAACTTAATTAATAATATAGATCTATTAGAAGACAAAGAAGGATTAAAAATAGAACAAACTGGGCTACACAAATTACAGTTTATAGAAACAGAAAGATATACTTTTAATAAAGAGATTATATTAGACACTAAAGAAAGTGTTAATGTCCTTAATCTAGTTGATGGGAAAGCTATAATTATTGAAAGTTTGGACAATAGTTTTGATGATTTTGAAGTACATTATGTTGAAACATTTGTGGTACCAGAAGGAATAAAAAAATATAGGATAAAATCAAAAAATAATAAAAAAGTAATAGTACTTAGGGCAAGGGTTAGAGTTTAAAATGGATAAAAATTGATTTTCTGACATGGGTAATAATTTTAGTTTAATTTTAACACTATTAAAGGCTCAAGAGATTCAAATAAACTTTTCGAGCATTTAATTTATAAATAGACAAAAGGAGAAATCATGTTTAGTTATAACTTAGATACAGAAATTCATAAACCCCTATATTTACAAGTGAAAGATAACATCAAAGAATTAATAAGAGAAGATAAATACAAAAATGGCAAAGCTTTACCTAGTGAAAATACACTAGTAAAAAACTTTGGAGTAAGTAGACACACAATAAGGAAAGCTATGGATAGTTTGGTTTCAAGTGGTTTATTAATACGCGAACAAGGAAAAGGAACTTTTTTAAATCCTCATATGAATAAAATATCCACAACTCTTAGTTGTTGGGAAAGTTTTACTGAGGAAATGGAAGCTAAAGGAGAGAAATTTCTCTATAGAGAAGACAGAGTGGAGGTAATTAATAATAACCCTTTAATAGAAAAAGTTTTTAATCAAAAAGGCTCCTTTGTAAAGTTTGAAAAAGTAAGGGGTGGATTGGAGCCTATAGTTTTATTTGTAAGTTGGTTTAATCCCCTTTTAGAACTAGATACAAACAAAGACTTTTTGGCCTGTAAATTTCATAAATTATATAGATACCTTGAAAAAACTTTAAATATAAAAGTAGTCAAGTCTAAGGAAGAAATTAGTTGCGTAGGGGCAGATTGCTATATAGCCAAAAAACTTAATA
Organism: uncultured Fusobacteriaceae bacterium; assembly: GCA_964517235.1. Classification (GTDB taxonomy): domain Bacteria; phylum Fusobacteriota; class Fusobacteriia; order Fusobacteriales; family Fusobacteriaceae; genus CAZFBB01. The sequence continues at coordinate 10,795 of CAZFBB010000017.1, read as the reverse complement.
TTCCTAAAGGCTTTCCTCTTATGAAAAGAGAGCGTAAAGTATTTGATCAAGATAAAAACTTAATTGAATATAATCTAGGTTACTACCGTAGTGATAAATTTATATATAAGATTGATATAGAAAGAAAAATATAATGAAAAATTTTCTATATGGCAAAATGATATAAAAAAAGAGGTATAGTCATTAAAATCCTATGATAATTCTAACATAAAATAAATTTAAATCCAACAAATGTTGGTTTTTTTGGATTTTAACAAAATTAAATTAATCTTCAACTAATATTTTATATAATAATTTAATGATTGACGTATAAAAAAAATATAAATATAATGATATTATAATAAAGTTGGAGGTCAACATGGATTTAATAAAAATTTTGAGAAATTTATTAATTAATCTAGAGAAAATAAGATATTATGTAAAAATAAAATTCAAAAAAGATTTTAAAGAATTCCATTTGAACTACAATTTATATTTAATACTTTTTTATATTAGATTTTTCCCTATAAAAACTCAGTATGATATATCAAAAGAATTACACATTAATAGATCTGGAATCAATAAATACATTAAAAAAGCTGAAGAGTTAGGATATTTAAAGTTAAAAGAAAATAATAGAGGAAAAGTTGTAATCAAAAATTTAAAGGTAACCAATAGATGTATAGAGGTACTGGATATTATTGTTCAAAGAATGTTTTCAATCAAAGATGAAAGAAATCATAATTTGGAAGAGTCTATTATTTTGCTCATTAATAAAAAACTTAATAAATTAGAGCAAGCTAATTTAACTTTTGATTCTAATAAGGGGTTCCTTATTACTATTGAAAGATTTTTAAACTTTTCCTATAATTATCTCAACTCTGCTTTAGAAGTAGAAGGGATTAATACAAAACACTATTTAATTTTGAATTATTTAAAAAACTTTCAAAATGAAGCTTTGCAAAAAGAGATTATGAGTACTTTTAATTTAACTAAACAAAACATGAATTTTCTAGTTAAGCACCTTGTAGAAGAAAGTTTTGTAGAAGATTACTTTCTTAAAGAGGGAAATAGAAGTGTAAAGGGATTAAGATTAAATAAAGATGGTTCTAAAAGATTAAAAGAAGTTTATAAAAAATCAGATGAGATTTTTAGAGAGTTTTTTTCAGTGGAAGATATAATAGACTTAAAAGTAATAAGTAATTTACTAGAGTTATTAACAGAAAATTTAGATATAAAATAAAACAAGTCTAAAATTCTTAATTAAATTGGAGTAAATAAAAAATTTAGATTACATCAAGGTTCTAAACACTAATAAATAAAAGCTTTTTACCTTTCTAAAAGCTACCTTTAAACTTTAGTATAAAAGTACTTAACAACATAGTCAATTATTTTTTATAGAATCTATTAACAACTAATTTCTTCTCTATTATTTGCTTTTTGGCATCTTTCTTTTATAAGTCTTTTTTTTATTTTCTCCTCTTTTTATTATATCCTTTAGGTTTATATCTTCTCTTCCTAGGTAAATTATTCTTTAACTTAATTAGTAAAATATTAGTATATATAGCTCTATAAAATAGTCTTAAAACTTACTCCTCTTCCTTTTTTATGTCTAGCACTTATCTGTTCAGGTATGTATTTTTCTTTTCTAATAAAAATCTCGATAAATATAGCTATGAGGGAGTTTTTAGTTATTTTATTTTTTCTTACATAATTAGTTTTTCTCAAATTATAGTTCTTTTGGTTTCTTTTAAGTTCTCTATATTATAGAAGACCTATCCTTTCCTATAATTAGTAATATTTTGTATACATTTAGTCCTTGTGATAAATATTCTGTTAGATTTTCTCTATCTTCAATGGTGAAAACGTCCTTGTCTCATAAATTATCCCTTCTATCTTTAATCAGACTTATACTTTACCAGATAATTTATGAGATTTCTATTTTTTGTCGCATCTAATTATACAACGCAGAAAATTAAAGTTTAAATTTCTTATATTTTCTCCTTCCTTATGACCTTCTCAATTTTAACCCCATTAACACTTCAATTTTTAACATAGTAAAATCTAAAAATAGTATTAACGAAAAGTTTTGCATATTGATAAAATATAATTTTTATAGTATTTTATAAAATAATTATTTTAGTTTTAGATTCAATACATAATCTATTATTTAAGTATTTATAATTCTGAAGGAATATATGTTATAAAGATTGTAGTGCTATTTTTAGACAGATTCCATTTGATTAAGCACAATATTCCAACTTTGCCAAAGGATTTTTACTTTAAGTTCCTTAAAAAATGATTTAAATGGATGTTTATATGATAAATAAACACCACTTCATGGTGTTTGGTTTTTGAAAAACTCAAAAATCAACATTGACAAATTTGATTTTTTTCATTAAATAATTTCATTTCGAGTACTGATTTAGGTTACTTTTTTTCGGATAATTTTTCAGAAGAAAAGTCAGAAATAGAATTAACTCAAGATTTTTACAATAATGAAAAGAAGTTTTTCAAATTAAAATCAGCGTATGGAATTAAATTAGAAAAATTTAGACAATAATTTTAAAGAAATAAATTATAAAGAGGTGAACTATGATAAACATTAGTAAATTAGATTACTATTATGAAAAAACATCTTATAAATACTTTTTCAAAAAAAATACTGAAAAAATCCAAGCTCTCTCTAACATATCTTTTTCTATTAAAGAAGGAGAAATAGTGGCAATAGTTGGTAAAAATGGTGCAGGTAAAACTACACTTATTAAAATAATGACTGGACTTATTTCTACTGAGGAAAAAGTAGAAGTATTAGGATACAAACCTTCAGATAAAAATAAAAATTATCTAAATCAAATAGGTTTTGTTTTTGGTCATAAATCTCAATTAATTTGGGATTTGCCTCCACAATATAGTTTGTTACTCCAAAAAGAAATATATGGTGTAAGCACCCAAGAGTTTAAGGAAAGATTAAACTCTTATACAACACTTTTTGAAGTAGATCACCTAATTGACAAACCTGTCAAGAGGCTGTCTTTAGGTGAACGTGTTAAATTTGAAATTATTTGTTCATTAATCTACAATCCCAAAATATTATTTTTAGATGAACCTACTTTAGGACTTGATCTTGTTTCTCAAGAGAGTTTGTATAAAGTTCTTGAAAGCTTAAATAAAGAAAAAAAAATAACTATTATTTTAACTAGTCATAATACAAATGACCTTGATAGACTTGCTACAAGAATACTATTTTTATCAGATAAAACTATAAAATATGATGAAAGTAAAGAGGAGTTTCTGAATTTATTTTCAAATGAAAAGTACTTTAAAGTAAAAGTTCAAGGTGAATTTGTATGTAAATACGACTATATTAAATTGGAAAAAGACTACTATAAAATTAGTACTAAAGATACTTTCCAAGAAATTGTTTTGTACCTATCAAAGTTCAATGAAATATTGGAAATTGAGAAAGAAAATGAAAATTTAAATTCTATTTTATATAAGTTAATGAAAAACTCTGAAAAAGATTCATTAGAAAATAACAAAATTTTGAGTAATAACTAAATTAATCTCAAAAATCAAAACACATTAAATTGAGATGATAGAATTACCAACAAAAAAAGAAAAGGAGGGAGCAATGAAGAAATACTTTATGTGGGGATTAACAAAATTTAAAGCTATAACAGTGTATAAGTTTAACTTTTTTTCTAATTTAACCATGCCTTTTTTAGAATTTATTTTATATTCAATAATTTGGTCTTTGGTCATTGAAAACAACAATGTTTCTACGTATACCCAGAAAAGTATAATAATATATTTGTTACTTGCAAGGGTATTGAGTTTAATTTTTTCAAGTAGTAACGTTGCCACATTTCACACTTTAATAAGAAGTGGAAAACTACCCTATTTACTATTAAAACCTTTAAATATAAGATTGATTTTTTTTATAGAGTGCCTTACTAGAAATTTATTTTTCTTTATATTAGTAATATTTTTGGGCTTATTTCGACATAATTTTCTAATTTACTTTATATTTTCTACAATTTTATTTTTTAATATAATTTTTACCTTTGCTACTCTAGCTTTTTTTACAACAAATTTCTGGCCGATTCGACCAATAATTTCAGGGGTCATATCTTTATTAAGTGGTCTAGTATATCCTCTTGATTTACTTCCAGAAAAGATTTTTGAAATTGTAAGATATAATCCCTTTTCTTTGATTATATACAACTCAGTAAAGGTTTTTCAAAATAATACTTCTGATACAAAAAATATTATTTCAATTTTTCTATGGTCTTTATTTTTTCTAAAAGCTTCTACTTTTCTTTATAAAAGAGGTTTAAAAAAATATGAAGGAGTATCAATATGACTTTGAAAATATATAAAATAATTTTACTTATAAGCCTTAAAAAACTAATAAACTATAAAAATACTAATTTAATGATAATTTTATTCACCTTGATTTTTAATTTAGCCGAATTAATTAATTTGTTAGTAATATACCAATTTACAGATAATATTTCTGGTTACAGTTTTTATGATTACCTAATAATTATATCTTCTGTTCATCTTGCTACACAGCTTTATATCATATTCAACATCAATTCACATGACCAATTATTTGACAAGATAGTAGAAGGTGAGTTGGATTATGACCTATTAAAACCTATTAATAGTCGATCCTTTTTAAGTTTTAGAGAAATAGAACTATCGGGCTTTGTGTCTTTATGCTTCCCATTGGGAGTTTTTTGTTATGCTTTATCAAATTTTAATTTATCATTACTTACTACACCAATGGTATTTTTGGGAATTCTAATTCAATTTTACTTCTTTTACATCTTAAATTCTATTGCGGTAGCTTTGGGGTTTTGGTTTGAAAGAGCTTCTTTTCTTTTAGGTTTAGTAGAAAATTCAATTGAATTATTCTCCCACCCTAGAAAAATATTCCCCAGCTTCGTTTATTTAACAATGGCATATTTATTTCCAATTCTTTTATCAACAAATCTCATCATAGACATGATTTATTTTGAGTTTAATAACATGAGAAATATAATATATTTTATATTTTTTACAACTATCTTAAGATTTTTTTTAAGTTGGCTATGGAAAAAAGGTACTAAAAAATATTGTGTATCAGCCTAGTTTTTAAACATATATATATACCAATAAAAGATTTATAAATATAATTTCAAAATTTTACATAATACATGCCTTTATTTTAAAATTTAAGTGAAAAAATATTCCTTTTATAGTATAATGTCTCATATTGGGGGGATTTTAAATGGGATTTAAAAAAAAGAGAGAGGAAATATTAGGTGGAAATTTATTTAAAGTTATTTTAACTTTATCCTTGCCTATAATGTTTAACAACTTAATTCAAACTGCTTACAACCTTATTGACACATATTTTGTAAGTCAAATAGGTGGTACACAAATGGCCGCGATTACTTTTGTTTGGCCACTTATATTTTTTATTATATCTTTAGGAGTTGGTATTAGCATAGCTGGAACTACTTTAATTAGTCAAAATATTGGTAAAAAAGATTATGACGAAGCTGAATATCTTGCAGGTCAAGTTTTTTCATCTAGTTTGATTTTTTCAGTTATTATTGGTACATTAGGGTATTTTTTCGCACCCAATATTATAAGGTTTATGAAAGGAACTAATCTCATCTATTCTGAAGGTCTAATCTACCTTAGAATTATCTTATTTAGTACACCTGCCATGTTTTTTTCTTTTGCATTTAATGCTATAAAACAAGCTGAAGGAGATAATGTAAGTCCTATGGTACTTTCTATAGTATCTGTTATAATCAATATTTTCCTTGACCCATTGCTTATCTTTACTTTTAATATGGGAATCTCTGGTGCTGCTTGGGCAACTGTAATAGCTAGGTATGTTCTTGTCATTGCTGGGATTTACCTTCTAAAAAGGAAAAATAATGGAGTAGGTGTAAAATTAAGGTACTTTAAATTAAACTTTAAAAAAATTAAAGAACTAATTAAAGTAGGTCTTCCTGCAAGTATAGGCCAAAGTACTAGTTCTTTTGGTTTTGTTATTCTAAATATGTTTATTATCGATTTTGGCCAGAATACTATGGCTGCTTATGGAATAGGAAATAGAATTAATTCAATGTTATTTTTACCTGCTGTAGGTATTGGAAATGCTATAACTGCAATTGTTGGTCAAAATTTAGGAGCAAAACAAATATCAAGAGTAAAAGAAGCTATTAAAAAGTCTATGATTATTGCTAGTTCCATATCTATACTAGGAACTATTTTCATTTATATATATAAAGAAAATATTATAGGTACCTTTACTAAAGATACAGACGTCTTTAGGCAAAGCGTAGAATATTTATCTTTAATATCTATGACTATAATTTGTTTAGGTATCTTCCAAATTATAATAGGTCTATTCCAAGGAGCAGGTAGAACAAAAATTGCTATGTTAATTACTATGTCTAGACTTTGGCTCTTTAGGATTCCTTTAATATTAATATTAAAAAATTTTGATAGTTTAGGCAGTAAAGCTGTCTGGTATGCTATGGTTAGTAGTAACTATCTTGTTGTTATTTTGGCATTTGTATTGTATTTCAAAATTGATTGGGCTTCTAGTTCCAAACTTTAATAGGAAGTTGAAATTAAAAGAGTTATCTTAGTAAACATCAACAACTATATAAAAACTTTGTTGACCTTGGCCCTATACTAAATTAATTTAATATTTTTAATGTAGATATAGAAAGTACTATAAATAGTATAAACTTTGTTGAGAAAGTTTTTTACTACATTATTTTTCATTATTAATTTGATTAAATGCAGACTTAATATTCAACTATAACTCTTCTGCATTTCTTCTATTTAATTTTTTTGTTTTATTCTTGACAAAATAAATAAAGAATAATATAATCATATTGTATTTCTGATTGACATAGTAAGCATATCTTTCCTTAATTTTAACAAAAAGAGCCTCAAAAGCTCTTTTTCCTATTTATATATAATATGTAATTAAAGATTTTATACCCATAATAATAAGTATGACTCCTCCAAATAATTCCACTTTTGTATTCATAAATCTCCCAATTTTATTACCTATATATACTCCTCCAAAAGAGATTAAAAAAGTAATACAGCCTATTATGGCCACTGTTAAAAAAATATCTATATCTTTTACAAATGAAAAAGAAAAACCAATGGCTAAAGCATCTATACTTGTAGCTAAAGCTAGTAAAAAATGATTGCCACTAATTTGACATTTTCCTTCCCTCTCACATTTTTCCTCTTCATAACCTTCATATACCATTTTTATTCCTATAACAACTAACAATATAAATGAAACAAAATGACTATATTTATTGATTAAATCATAAAAAAAACTACCTGCTAGATAACCTAACAAAGGCATAAATGCCTGAAATAATCCAAATAACATAGCAACTAATATAGCAAATCTAATTTTCATTCTTTTTATTGCAACTCCCTCAGATATACTTACTGCAAAAGCATCCATTGCTAATCCTATTGCAATTATTGATATTGTATAATTTGACATCTCTCCTCCTAATACATCCAATCTCCGATTATTATTATACTATAGTTATCAGTTTTCAAAAAGTATAATTTTATATAGATAAGAGATACTTCTAAATAATTTAATTTCTTGAATACATTTCACTTACTTATTTCTAGTTTATAATTTCACAAATAAAAAAGAAGTTGTATAACTTCTTAATTATCACTTTTTAAAACTATCCACAAGTTTTTTTTGTCAAATCCTTCTACCCTAAAACTTCCTAGTTCATTTAGTTTATACTCTCTATCCTTCTTTTTCAAACAAAACCCAACTGCTCCACAAAGGTCTATTACAAAACCTTGAGGATATATGGCTTCCACTTTCCCTTCAACCTTATTTCCCAAATTATACCTCCTCTTTTCTTCTTCAAAAGCTTTTTTAAAAGAGTTTATATGTTTTTCCCAAACAAGCTCAAAGTCTTTTTTATCTACAAAATCAATATCTTCCATCTCATCTATATTTATTTCACTATCCACCAAAAAATATCCAAGTATCTTATCTTTTCTATTAGAGCCTATAGTTTCATCTTCACAAACTAATACTTGTCTCTTTACATATTTGTCCATTATTTCCATATAAGTTTCCCAAATTTTTCCATCACCAAAATATTCACATCTAGATACTATGTACATATTACTCCCCTTTTTAATTATAATTACCTCACATTAAATTATACCATAATTTTTAAAAGTACACAATACAGTCTTTGAATACTATATTCTTAATTTTCTTTTGTTTGGAGCTTTTTTTCATTAATATATCTTTAAATTTATTTTAATAAATTCTTCATACAAAATTATTAATTTCTATCTATTAACCGATTTATATTTACTACACAAAAGTTTATCTTGATTTTATCCTAGTATCTATATTCAAAAAAAGAAGTTATACTTTTTTGTATAACTCCTAAATACCTTTAGATTATTTAACTTTTAAATCTGTCAATTTTTCCTCTTTAATATTTCCATCTGGATAGATAGTTATAAGAGTACTACTGTTGATACAATCTTCTATAAGCCCATCTATATCCATATCTTTTTCACCTTCAACAGCTATATCTATACTAGGCTTAATTACTGGTCTTTCTGGTACAAATACAGTACAACAATCTTCATATGGAAGGATTGATGTTTCAAATGTTCCTATTTCTCTAGCTATATCAATAATATCTGTTTTATCCATAGCTATAAGAGGCCTAAGTATAGGGATATTTGTTACATGGTTTATTGCCGCCATGCTTTCAAGTGTTTGACTAGCTACTTGACCAATTGATTCTCCTGTTAATAATGCTTTATAATCATATCTTTCAGCAATTATAGTAGATATTCTATACATATATCTACGCATAATAGTTATATAATATTCTTCTGGACACTTTAGACCAATTTGCTTTTGGATTTCTGTAAAATTAATAACAAATAACTTCATGTATCCTCTAACTTTTGAAAGTATTTTTGCAAGGTCTACTACTTTTTCCTTTGCTCTTTCACTAGTAAAAGGGAATGAATGGAAGTGAATACCATCAACTGCAACTCCTCTTCTCATACCCATCCAAGCAGCTACTGGACTGTCAATTCCACCACTTAAAAGAATAAGACCCTTTCCTCCAGTCCCTACTGGTAATCCTCCTGCTCCTTTTATCTTTTCAGAATAAATATTTGCTCCTTTAAAAGTTATTTCTACATTTACTACAACTTCAGGATTTTTTACATCTACACTAAGCTCTCCTTCATACATAGCAAGTATATATCCACCAACTTGTCTAGCTATTTCCATAGAAGTAAGTTCATAACCTTTATCACTTCTTTTCCCCTCTACTTTAAAAGTTTTTTTATCTCCTATAGCTTTTTTAAGCATTTCTAAAGCTTTTTCTTTTATTTTATCAAGATCCTTCTCACACTTTACAATAGGACTCATATTATAAATTCCAGGTATAGTTTTTACCCTTCTTAGTATCTCTTCAGTATTTTCTCTAGAATTTCTAATATAGATTCTTCCATAACTTCTTTCCATCTTTATTCCATCTATATCTTTTAATACTCTCTTTACACTATCAATTAGAGCATATTCAAAGGTTCTTCTATTTTTGCCCTTTAAAACTATTTCACCTTCACGTAAAATGATATCACTATACATATTCTTCTCCTTATCTTCTAAGCATCCTAAGCATTAATAACCCCTCTTCCAAAACGGCCACAAATTCATCAACTTCTTCTTTTGTATTATTATGAGAAAAAGTAATTCTTAAAGAACCTTCTCTATACTCTTGTGGAACTTTAACTGCATCAAGAACTCTACTTGCTTTTTTACTGCTTTTTGAATTACAAGCGCTAGTTGTTGACACATATATATCTTTTGACTCTAAATAGTGCAATAAAACTTCTGCTTTTACACCTTTAAAACCAAGATTTACCAAAAATGGTGAAGAAGTAATGTTATCTCCATTAAATACTTTAGGACTATTTATTCTTACATCTTTTATAGACTTTTTTATTTTTTCTACTAAATAAAACCTTAATTCATTTGCCTTTTTTATCTCTTCATCTATATTTTTTTCATATAATAAACTTGCACTTTCTCCCAGAGCAATTATTCCAAGAACATTTTCTGTTCCTGACCTTCTACCCTCTTCATGTCCACCACCTGTTATAAGTGGATTTAGTTTTAAACCATCTCTTATATATAAAAATCCAATTCCACTTGGTGTATACACCTTATGACCACTAGCTGTTAATAAATCCACTCCCCATTTTTTTATCTCCATAGGAAGTTTTCCAAAACTAGCTACTGCATCTGTATGAAATATAGTTCTATTGTTAACTTCTTTTATTCCTTTTCCAATGGCTTCCAAGTTCTGTATACTACCAATTTCATTATTAGTATGCATAATACTTATGAGTATTGTATCTTTTCTAATTTTACTCTTTAGTTCTTCTATGTTAACAAAACCATTTGAATCAACATTTATATACTCTACTTCAAAGCCTTCTGCTTCTAAGCTTTTAAAAGTATAATAAACTGAAGCATGCTCAAAAATAGTAGTTATTATATGTTTTCCTCTATTCTGAAAAGTATAACAACTCCCTTTTATGGCATAATTATTTGACTCAGTACCTCCAGATGTAAATACTATATTTTTACTGTGAACACCAAGGTATTTTGCCACTTTTTCTCTTTCATTTTTGATTCTTTTTTCTGCTTCTACACCCAATTTATGTAGAGATGATGGATTCCCAAAATTATTAT
>CAZFBB010000016.1:0-29083 GCA_964517235.1 uncultured Fusobacteriaceae bacterium | reverse complement strand
CCTCAATAATTTGAACTATCCATTTACCATCAACAGTAACAGGTTCTCCCAAACCCTTTTCTCCATGTTTCATTAAATATTCTAGTTTTTTTCCAATTTCTGAGAAGCCCAAATCTAATTCTCTCATTTCCCCTTCATCCCTTATTATTATATCAGGAAGAGAAAGTTTTTCATCCCCCAAAAATCCCTCTGCTGAGATTATTCCAGGGTTCATATTATGTATTGTTTTTTTTATCTCTGAACTTAATTTCATAAAAACCTCCTCAGGCAAATTTATCGTAATATATCTTATCTAAACTTATTCCATTTTGAGTTAGAACATTATTACAAGCATCTATCATCCCAGGACTTCCGCACAAATACCCCTCTTTTGCTTTATCTTTACCCATTTTTTCCCTAATATATCTATCTAAAACTTCTGTTATTAACCCTATTTCTCCCAGCCACTCTTCCCCCTCTGGTTCGCTTAAAGCAGGTACAAAGTGAAATTTAGACCACTTTTTCTCTAAATCCTTCAATTCTTCTAAATAAAACAAATCTTTCTTAGTTCTTGCTCCAAAAAAGTACCAAACCTCTCTATCTGTTTTCCCTCTTTCTAACATATCATACAATATCGATTTAAATGGAGCCATACCAGAACCACCCGCAACACAAATCATACTTGCGTCTGTCTCACTTGCCATAAAATCACCAAAAGGTCCAATTAGCTCTACTCTGTCTCCTTCATTTAGATACTCATGAACCCAAGTAGTACATACTCCTCCTGGTACTAATCTTACTAACAATTGAACTAACCCTTTATTACTTGGTTTACTTGAAATGCTATATGCTCTTTGTGTTTCCTGTTTCATTTTTCCGTACTTAGGTACACAAAGTTGTACATACATCCCCGCTGTAAACTCAATTTTTTCACCATTCAGATCTATTAAAACTTCTTTTATATCATGTGTTACATTAATAATACTTTTTATATTTCCTTTAAACTGTCTCACATTAAATAATTCATCTGGAATACTTATAGAAATATGGCTTTTTACCTTTACTTGACAAGCAAGTCTAACATTTTTAGCTATTTCATCCATATTAAGATATGGAATTTCTGTGGGGAGGTGTAACCCTATATCACTTTCCACCTTACATTTACAGGCTCCACAACTTCCCCTTCCTCCACAGGCACTTGGAATAAATATTCCCTGACTTGAAAGTGCTGTAAGTAAAGATTCTCCTCCATCTACTGTCAAATCCTTTTTATGATTATTAATATCTATTGTTACTTCTCCATAATTATTGACTACTTTGTCCATTATAGAAATTAGAGCAGCTAATATTCCTGCAATAGTTGCAATAATTAAAGGAGCAAATAAAAAATTCATATAAACCTCCTTATTGAACTATTAACATACCAGAAAATCCTATAAAAGCCATAGCCATAAACCCTATAGTAATAAGAGTTATTCCAGGACCCTTTAAACCTGCTGGTATAGGTGCATTTGCTATCTTCTTTTGTATTGCACTAAGAGCCATTATAGCCATCCACCAACCTATTCCACTTCCAAAAGCATAAAACATTGTTTGAACAAACGAATAATTTCTTATTTCTAAAAACAAAGAGACTCCCAATATAGCACAATTAACAGTAATAAGTGGTAAAAATATTCCTAGACTCATATAAAGTCCTGGAGATAACCTATCTATAAGCATTTCAAGTACTTGTACTGTTGCTGCAATTACCAAAATGAAAACAATGTACCTTAAATATAGCAAATCAAAAGGTATAAGGATATATTTTAATACTACCCAATTTATCAAGGCAGTTATTGTGAGTACACCTGTTACTGCCATTCCAAGACCATTTGAACTATCTATATCTTTTGAAATTGAAATAAATGAGCACATTCCCAAAAAATTAGCAAGTAATATATTACTAGTAAATATGCTTGCAAACAAAAGTACTATTGGACTAATTTCTGATGTCATTTATTCTTCACCTCCCCTTTTATCATAATACCTTTCAAAATCCATATTAACATTCCTAGTAGGAAAAATGCACTTGGAGCCATTACCATTATTGTCCAAGACTCAAAATTTACAGGCATTATTTTAATTCCAAATAAAGTTCCAAAGCCTAATAATTCCCGGATAAAAGCAATAACTAATAATACCCACATATATCCTAATCCACTAGTTACTCCATCCCAAAAAGATAAAAATGGTGGATTTGATTGAGCAAATGCTTCTGCTCTTCCCATAATTATACAATTAGTAATTATAAGCCCTACATATGGTCCAAGAGCTTTGCTTATATCTGGAAGATAAGCTCTTAATATTATATCTACAAAAATAACATAAAAAGCTATTATTAAAGTTTGAACTATCATTCTTACCTTTTTGGGTATATACAATTTTAGTAGAGAAACACTCAAATTTGAAAAAGCTGTGACAAATATAAGTGCTATGGACATAATAAATGTATTTGCCATCTTATTCGTAACAGCTAGAGTACTACATATTCCTAACATTTGAACAAATACAGGATTGTTTTCCCATAAATTTTCTTTTAATAAACTCATCTTGTCACCTCCATATTAAGCAGTTTCTCATATTCATTAAGAACTATCCTTTCAATAGATTCACTTGTCCGAGTAGCTCCTGTTATTCCGTCTATGTAACTATTCTCACTATCATAATCACCCTTCCCACTCCCCATTAGCACTTTAAATTCCTTTGATAATTTCTCACCTTTTAATTGATTTAAAAACCACCTTTCTTCTATTCTTCCTCCTAAACCTGGAGTTTCATTATGACTTGTTATTTCAAAACCTATTATTCTGCCTATATTTTGATTAACAGCAATAACCCCTGTAATACTTCCCCATAAGGCATTGTCATAAAATTTTACTAAATATACCCTTTCTTCATTTATCTTTGTTTCCCACAACCCTTCATCATTAACTAAATTAAAATTCTTTTGAAATAACTCTTCGGCATTTTCATTTGTTACACCTGTAAATCCACTAGCTAATAAAAATGCTTTAGCTTCAGCTATTCTTCCATTAGCTAACACCTTTTCTTTTGTACTTTGATAGGTAAGTGCAAGTAAAAAAACAAAAATAAAGGTAATTATAAAACTAAATATCACTGTATAAAGTACATTATCCTTTTTCATTATTTTATACCTCCTTTAACCTTTATTCTTCTAAAGATTTCATCAAATAAAGGTGCAAAAGTATTTCCTAGTAAAAGTGCAAAACTTGTTCCTTCTGGAAATAATGAAAAGGTTCTTATGAGACAAATAGATATACCAATTAATGTCCCATAAAACCATATACTCATACTTTGTTTTGGTGCTGTTACAGGATCTGTAACCATAAATACTGTTACAAACAAAAAACTACCTGATAATGTAGCATCTATTGGGGAAATTGTATTAATAACACCAAATAGATAAAAAGCTGATTGGAGTAGGAAGAATGATACAAAGGTAGAAGCTATCAATTTCCAATTGGCTGTTTTAGTATATACTAGATAAATTCCTGCAAGCACTATTAATATACTTGAAGTTTCTCCTATTGTTCCATTATAGTTCCCTAAAAACAATTTATCTAAACCTACATCTACTCCATTTCTAAAAAGGGTCAATGGAGTAGCTCCACTTATACCATCTACAATATTTCTTGGATTATAAAAATGATTAAAGCTAACTGGAAAAGTAATATAAACAAATAATCTTCCCACTATTGCTGGATTAAAAACATTACGTCCAAATCCACCATAGATTAATTTTCCAAATAATACACCAAACACTATCCCTAATATACTAATCCATATAGGCGATCCTGGTGGTAATGATAATGTATATAATGCACAAGTAACTAAAACTGCTTCTGTTACTTTTTGTCCTCTTTTTTTCATATATATATATTCAGTTCCTATTCCAGCAATAAAAACAGTTAAAGTTAGTATTATTGCTTTAAAGGTATAAATATAAAAGGATACTAAAAAAAGAGGTACTAATGAATATAATACCCGTCTCATCATAGGTTGTTTCTGTAACATCAAATCCCTCCTTTACACTATTCACCCCTATAGTATACTTTTCAATTTTTTCTTTCCTTTAATAAAAAAAAATAAACTTGAATTATGTAATTTAAAAGGTTTTCTATAGAAATATCGAATAGAATTAATATATATAGTTTTATGAAAGGACTGATAAGAATGAAGAAAATATCTTATAAAATTATTCTGTTTACCATTTTGGTTTCTCTTATTTTAACCCTATCAATGTCTATTGTTTCAATTGGCACAAGTAGAGGAATTATTGTAAGTAAAACTCATGAGATTTTAGAGCTTATACCCCACAAATATACAAAAGGAATAATTCATAAAATTGAGGCTTCTAGCTATACCATTGCTACTATGGAGACTATAATTGAATATGAGCTGGATAATTTTGATTTTGAAAATGGCAATAAAGAAATTCTTTTGGAAACAATCAATAAAAAATTTCAAATTTTACTAAAAAAAAATGATGTCTATTGGATTTATGCATACTTTACTCCTGAATTTTTAGATTTAGGTACAGGAATTAGTATTAGAAAAAAAGGCAATATTATAAATATAGAGGAAGCAGGTAATCCAAAAACATTTAAAAAGGATAATAGTAGTTATTCATGGTACTTCGACACTATTAAACTAGGTGAAGCATGGACAGATTCATATGATCAAGAAAGTGAAGCACTTATGATATCTCATAATCGAGCTATTAAATATAAAGGTAAAACTATAGGAATTTTGGGTACAAATATTAATTTTGTAAGTTTACAAGAAGAAATATTAACTACTAAAATAGGTGAAAGTGGTTATGCTTATTTAATGAATAAAAATTTTGATTTTTTAGTACACCCAAATCTAGCAGGTAGAAATTTAAAGGAATTTGATGAAAATTTAGCTCAAAATATAAAAGACACTTTGATAAATAGTACTGCTGAAGAGATAGTTCTAGAGTATCAAGATAATAAAGGTAATAAAAAAATTGGTGTTTTTAGTAAAATAGATACAGGTCATATTATTGCTTTTGCTCCAATGTATGAAGAAATTTTTGCACCTATAAAAATATTAACTAATAAAATTTTGTTAATATCTATAGTTGCAATAATTTTAAGTGGAATTTTGGCATACTTCATAGGTACCTTAATTTCAAAACCTTTACTTTCATTTATTAAAGATTTTGATACTTTAAGCAAAGGTGATTTTACTGTTTTATCTGAAGTTAACACAAAAGATGAACTTAAAGATTTGAGCATTGCATTTAATTTTTTGGTTAAAAAATTGAGTGAAACAATTGGCGGTATAAAAACAACATTTACACATATATTAAATGAAAATACAAAAATGGCAAAAGAAATAGATAAATTATTAAAGGGTTCAAATAACGCTGAAGACATTGAAACTCTCAAGAAATTTATGGGAGAAGCAATGGATAATGTGCGTAATCAAACAGCTAGTGTAGAAGAAACTCTTGCTGGTCTTGAAGAAATTAGTGCAACTGCTGAAGAAATGCAAAGAAATGCTTCTTTAACTTTACAAATATCAAACAGGTCTACAACAGAAGCAAATAGTAGTATAAAAAACTTAGATGAACTAAGTAATCAAATGAATAATATAAAAAGAAATTTTAATAGTGCTACAACAAGTGTTCAAGAATTAACTACATTATCAAATGATATTAGTTCTATAGCAGTTTCTATAAATGCTATTAGTGAACAAACTAATCTATTAGCACTTAATGCTGCTATTGAAGCAGCAAGAGCAGGAGATGCTGGTAGAGGTTTTGCTGTTGTTGCAGAAGAAATTAAAAAATTAGCTGAAAAAACAAATGAAGAAACAGGAAAGATAGATGGCATCATTAAAGAAATACAGGTTAAAGTTGAAGAAGTTAATAAAGCTAATGGTGAAGTTGACATAAGTCTTACAACTGGAGTTTCGATAAATGAAGAGGTTAACTTAAAAATAAAAGAAATTGTGAATATTCTTGGAGAAAGTAATGATAGTATCAAAGATATTAGTACAGCTATTCAAGAACAAAATATTTCAACTGAAGAAATTTCAAAAGCTGTTAGTTCCATGGCTGATAGTGCTACAGAAATTGAAAATAAAGAAACTAATAACTATACTATCACTGAAAAAATTAGCGAGGAATTAGAAAGAAAAATTTTAGAACTTGACGAATTTAGTACTTTATTAAAGGAACTAGATGAAAAATTGAATCAATTTAAAATAAGAGAATAGATATATCTATAATGGAACCTGTAAAGTAGACACTAAAAAAAAAGAGTGTTTAGCTTTACAGGTTTTTTGTTGTGCTAAAATTAAATTATTAATTATGAATAAGATAGATATGAGTAGAAGATATTTTTTGAAAAAGAAAGAAAAATATTAAAAAAAAATAGATTTGTTCCTAAGGTATCAAAAGTAAATTTTTCATATACTAATGAATTTAGAAAATTGTTTATCAGAGAACATTAGATATCAGTATAGTTTAAAAAAGATGACTCCTAATCACTATTTGTATATAGCCAATTTAATTTTTTCTGTTAAATCCTTTCTTTTTTAAGTTTTTAAATTAATTTTTTTTATAATTCTAAGTGTACTCTTTCTTGATAACTATGTTAAAAATGATAATAATGAAAAATTAAAAAATATTTCATAAACAAAATACAGGAAATTCTATCTTTTTTCTAATATATAGATAAGAGAGTTGTGAGGTGATACTATGTTTGAACATAATTATGTAAAAAACCTTTTAAAAAATAAACATATTATTAAAAGTAAATCTATAGGAGAAAAAATTAATGAGATTGTTATTTACAAGGAAAAGGAAACGGATTATACTTGGAATTATCTCTTTTTAGACGATTTAAAAGAAAATACTATAAAATTTTCTATTAAATCTACCTTTAGAGAAACTATCGCACCTAAATGGCCATTAGAACTTATAAAGTCTATTAAAGATAATTTGAAGAAGTTTTATATTAATATTAAAAATGGAGATGTTATTTGTATTGAAAAATTTAAAAATCAATGTAGTTTAGCTGGCTTTATTTTTATTCATGATAAAGATAAAAATATGTATAATTTAGTACCCCTAGTTGAAAAAGAACTTTATTACTTAGAATTAATGGGAAGTAAAAAATTATTAGATCTTCTTTACAAAAATAAAGTTATCTGGAAAGATATTTATAGAGAATCGATTATTAATGATTTAAATTTAAATAGTTTTTATTCTCCAGATATTGAATTTACCCCTGATATTAATGGTACGTATGAATTAACTTTAGGCAGTGATGATTTAAAATTTATTATATTCAATTTTTTAGACAAGTTGTTAAACAAAAAAGAAATTACTTTATTTGGTGAAGGAATTGAAGTAAAACTATGTCTTAATAGGAAGTTTGGAGTAGAGGTAGAAGGTGATAATAAGTACATGGTTTTTATTACTAAAAAACTTCTTAACTGCTTAAAGAATAATAATTTAATTAACCAAAATCTTAATTTACCAAATACAGAAAATTTAAAAATAACACTTAAAAAAACTTTTTTAAGGAATAATTTAGGTGAAATTGTAGGATAGAGTTTGACTAAATCAAACTCTACTTTATTTTTGAAACTATCTCTTCACAAACTTTATGAGTTAACAATTGGTCATGGTATAAATCAAACTTTTTCTCTTTATTTATGTAATTAACAAATTGATCTATAAGAAAATAAAAACCTCTTTTTTTGAGTGTTGGAATCCAGTCTGAATCTTTTACTTTTATACATGTGTTATTATTATATACATATCTAAAACTTACATTTTCAACTATAGTTTTCTCGCCTTTTTTAAAAACTTCTACTCTTTCTTCTGTCATTCCAGAAATACGATTCATTATTCCTATGCCTATATTTTTTTCTCCATAAAAGTTTACTACTAAATTATTTACTAAACCATCTTCTACTTGGGAGTTTACTTCTACTTTTTTATAACTTCCTAAAAGATATATTACTGTATCTACCACATGTATAAAATCATCATATACAAAAACTCTTTTTTCTCCAGGCAAATTCACTCGATTCTTTTCCATTATTATACTATTTATATTTCCTTTTAAATCCCTTATATATGGAGAATTTCTCCTATTAAATCCTACCATTAATACAAGTTTTTTTTCTTCTGCTAATCTAGTTAATTCTTTTGCTTCTTCATAATAATATGAAATTGGTTTATCAACATAAACATGTATATTGTTTTCTAACAAATATTTAACAATTTCATAATGACTTTCAGTTGAACTATGGACAAATACTGCTTCAATTTTTTTATCTATCATTTCTTCCACTTTACTCACTCCAATTACTTTATATTCATCACACAATTCCTTCAGTTTTTTCTTATTTCTTGTATAAAAATATAAGTCTAAACTTTTCTTTCTAGTTATTATTGGTAAATATGCTTTTTTGGCTATATCACCCAATCCTATTATACCTATTTTCATCCTTTTCCCCCTTTCAACTATAATTTGCTGTAGCAAAAATATAAACTAAGATTAAATATATGATATATTCTAATGTTTTTATAATATTTTAAATTAAAAATAATTATACTGTTAAAATCAAAGAAATTTTACACGAAAAACTAGAAAAATATTTTTAAAGTTATTTCATTAACCTTTTATAAGTTCCATATATAAAAACAAGAGCTTAGTATAATTTAAGCTCTTTTATTATTGATTATTTGGTGCGAAGAAGGGGACTTGAACCCCTACTGCCAAAGCAACTACCCCCTCAAGATAGCGTGTCTACCATTCCACCACCTTCGCTTTACTAGAGAGAGTATATCAAATTTTATCAATGATTTCAAGATTTTTTTAAATTTCTTATGTTATACCTGTCTAATTAAGTAACTATCTCATCGACTAAATTTCAAAACTCACCCTTAAATAACTCAATTAACCATCTCTTTTTAAAATTTATTTTCCTTAATCTAAATTGTTTTTAAATGTTCCTAATAAATTTCATAGATAAAAAGGAGAATTT
Source organism: uncultured Fusobacteriaceae bacterium (assembly GCA_964517235.1). GTDB lineage: Bacteria > Fusobacteriota > Fusobacteriia > Fusobacteriales > Fusobacteriaceae > CAZFBB01. The sequence goes on along the minus strand of CAZFBB010000016.1, from coordinate 20,008 downwards.
TACCTATTAATTATAAAATAGTAACTGCTTTATTTAAACTATAGATTTTATATGGTCAATTTTTATGCTCCTCTCCCTTTTATTACTGCCCAAAGAGTCTTAAACAATAATTTTATATCAAATATAATAGTTCTATCACTTATATATTCCATATCTAATTTAATTTGATCTTCAAATGAAAGTTTTCCATTATGTCTTTCATAAATTTGGGCTACACCTGTAATACCTGGCTTTACATGAACTACTCTTCCACATTCCCTATATGTATATTGTCCCACTTCATAATCTATTGCTGGCCTAGGGCCAACTAATGACATGTGACCTACAAGAACATTATAAAACTGTGGTAACTCATCTATACTAATAGCTCTTATAAATCTACCAACTTTTGTTATTCTTGGGTCATTTTTCATCTTAAATATCTTTCCATTTACTTCTGCTTTTTTTTCCAAATCTTTTTTTAATCTTTCTGCATTTTCTACCATTGAACGTATTTTAAACATATAAAATGGTTGACCTCTGTGACCGACTCTTACTTGTTTAAAAAAAACATTTCCTCCATCTTCAATTTTTATTGCTACTGCTGTAATTATTATCATTGGTATAGAGATAAAAAGTCCAATAATCGCCCCAATTATATCTATAATTCTTTTTACAAAAAAGTAACTTTTCCTTTGAAAAACCTTTACTTCTCTATAGTGCATACAAAATTTATCAGCCAAATCTACTGGTTTTCTTTCTATATAAAAATCGATATTCATATAATTATCAATTTCCCTAAATTTAAAAAGCCTATACAATTGTGGAGAAACCCTAGATATTTTTAGTGTTTTTCCCAATTTCTTCATTTTATTATGTATTTTCAAAAGATAGCCTAAAGCAGCACTATCTAAAAAACTTACTCTTAATAAGTCAAAATCTATTTTATTAAAATTACTATCATTAATAATTTTTTCAACAAGTTTTTTGTACTTATGAAGATGATGAACTTGTATATTGTTTTTTAAAACAATTTTTATAGTACCATTATTATCTACAGCAACGTTGTGTATTATATTATGACGGAAAACTTTTCTATTATATAAAAGTTCATTTACTTCTTCTTCAGAACTTCTATATATTTCTTTTGTTAACTCAAGAAGTAAAACAAAAAAATCCTTTATATACCTTTTATAAAGATGTTTGGGTTCAGCTAAAAGTCTGTAGAACCATTCTAAACCATTATTTTGCATCCATAAAGGTGCCCTCTTAATTGTTCCTGCTAAAAATTTTATTGTCGCCCCAACACCTATAACTACTCTAACTCCTATTTCCTCCAACTCTTTACTTTCCATACGAGCCCATTTTTCTGCTTTACTTCCCAATGACAAAAATAATATTTTAGGTTTTATTTTTTTCATTGCTTCTATTATATCGTCATTCTCCATTATCAATAAAGGTTTGTAATCTGGTGCATAAGATCCTACTTTTATTCCTTTATACTTTTTTCTAATATTATCTACAGCTAATGAATTTTCCTTTTTACTTCCCCCTAAAAAAAATATTGGATAATCTCTTTTATAAGCTTCAGCTATTAATATAGGAGTTAAGTCAGAACCCGTTACCCTCTCTTTTAAAGGTTTTTTAAACAATTTGCTTACCCAAATTATTGGCATTCCATCAGCAGTTACTATGTCTGCACTTTTGATAACCTCTCTTAATTCCTGATCCTTTTTGCCACGAGCTATAAAATCCATATTTACTGTGACTACTTGACAAAGTTTTTTATCTTGTTCTATTATTTCTATTAATTTTTCTGATAATTCCTTTGTAGTATAATTAAAAAAAGGATATCCAAAAACAGGTACAATTCTATTCTGCATATTTCCTCCTCACAAATACTCCATCCTTCAAATAAAAACTATATAATAAAATCTTTATTTTTTATTATTATCTTTCCAGGAACTCCAACTATAGTAGAATTATCTGGAACATCTATTAATACTACAGCATTGGCTCCAATATTTACATTATTTCCTATTTTTATATTACCCAAAATTTTTGCTCCACTTCCTATATTTACATTATTTCCTATAATTGGAGCTTTTATATTTTTTACACTTCTAGTTCCAATAGTCACCCCATTACGAAGTATACAGTTTTCTCCAATTTTGCTGTAACCACTAATGACTATTCCACCATTATGATCTATTCTAAGACCTCTTCCTATTTCCACTTCACAAGGCAACTCTATACCTTTACCTCTTATATTCATATAGGCTATTTTATATAAAAGAGAAAAAAATATTCTTATAAGTTTAATTTTAATTTTATATCTAAACCTACCAAATCTATAAATTGCCATAGCATGAAAACCCAAGTTAAATATATTTCTATTATGATTATTAAAATCTTCCTTTATATTATCAAACATATAATCACTTCCATGGTTTAGGTGGAGATATTTTCCCACCATTAGTATTATTGTAAGCTTTTTCCATTTGATTCAAATAAATCTTTAAATCATCTCCTTTTTCTTGATTTCTGTTTTTTAGGTACTGTAAATATCTAAAAAAATATTCACTTTTATAAGAAAAATAGGCTTTTAGAAAACCATAATTTTTTCTATAATATAAATATTTACTTTGAAAAGACCAAAGTGTTAGTTGATTACCACTTTTGCTAAGATAATTATCCTTTATATTTTTAGCCGATTCTCCTCCTAAATGCACTATTTTTACTTGAGGAAAATAATAAACTAAATAACCTCTTCTGTAAAATCTAAGAGCTAAATCAACTTCTTCATAATACATAAAATAATCTTCATCAAAATAACCTACTTTATATAAATCTTCTTCTCTAATAATATTAAAAGCTCCTGGTCCCCAGTGACACTGTCCCTCTTCTTCTGCGTCTAAATAACCATATTCTCCCATTGAAAACAGTCTACTTCTTGAGAATCTCCCTTCTAAATTTGAGTATTTAAAAAAATCCGTTATTATTCCGGGAAAAGCCCTTCTTGAAGGTTGATCTTCACCATTTTCTCCTGATAACCTTCCTACCCCTATACTAACGTCTCTGTAGTTATCCATAAGTTCATATGCTTTTAACAAACTACCCTTTATAAAAAATGCATCTGTATTAAGAAGAACTATATATCTTCCTTTTGCTATTTCAAATCCAATATTATTTCCTTTAGCAAAACCATTATTTTTCCCTGTAAATTTGGCTATCACATAAGAATGTTCCCTTTCTATCATCTCTTTTGTTCCATCACTTGACCCATTATCTACTACTATAATCTCACTTGAAAATGAAGAATATTTGTCTTTGATTATTTCAAGTTCCTTTTTTACTTCTTTTATCGCCAAATTAGTTAATTGACAAGTATTAAATGAAACAAACAATACCGATATATCCATACTAATCACCACTCAATCTCTTTTTGTTCTATTCCAACTACTATCTTTTTTACTATATAATAAAATGAAGGGCATATTCAAAATTTTCCATAAAAGATAATATGGAAAAAATATTAATGAATATAAGTCTTTCTTATCACCAAATTTATACATACTTGTTATCACATATAAGAAAAGTAATATATACACATATAAAGTATAAAATTTATAAGCTCCCAATATTAACAAAGTCGAAATTAAAAAATAATTACTTATAGGTATTATTAATAACTCTAATAAAACCTCTAAAAGATAAAACTTTCCTTTGAATATTTCAAACATTAAGTTTTTAAAGTAACTTCTAAACAAAAATATTCGTCCTCCTTCCCATCTGGCTCTTTGACTTTTTTGACCAGATTTTGAAATGGGGAAATCGGCATAAACTTTTGCTTCTTCTATATAATGAACTTTAAACCTATTTTTTATAAGTTTTAAATGATATTCTAGGTCTTCTACTATGGAAAATGTGTCATAAGGAACCTTTTCTATTACTTTTTTACTAAGTGCAAAACCATTTCCAAATATCCCCACAGACAAACCCAGTTTTTCCTTGGCACTAGGTCTTACTCCATGAAATATTAATAGGGCTAAATTCATAAGTGAGTTTCTACTTGTTACTCTATTTTTAACAAAATAGCCCCCTTGCATTACTTCATAACCTGATTTATAGCCATGTATCATATCTATCAAAAAAGATTTTGAAACTACTGTATCTGCATCTATAATTATATAAAGATTATAATCTTTTAGATTTTCAAAGGCATAATTAAGGGCATAACCTTTACCTTTTTTTTCCAAATTATTTCTTACTAATACTTTTGCTCCAAAGGAAAGAGCTCTTTCTTTTGTATCATCAGTACAATTATCTGCTATGACTACTATATCTACCCTATCGCCATTTTGATATGAATCTTTTATAGATTTAATACACCTTTCTATATATAGCCTTTCATTATGTGCTGGTATTAATACTGCTATTTTTATATTTTCCTCTATATTTCCTTCTTTTTCTATATTTGGAAGTAAAAAGTAAGATAATAAAAGAATCGTTAAATATATAGTTGTAGGCATAGTAATAATCATAATTAATAAATATATTCCCTTCATAATACTCCTTTACATATATTTTCCAAAAACTTCCACCAACTTTACAACTTCCTTCTTTATATTGAAATGTTCAACTATCTTCTTCCTACTATTTTCCCTAATTTCTTTTTTATCATAATCTAGTATTTCTTCTATTATTTCTTTTAATCTTTCCTTATCTGTTGGAGAGACTACATATCCATTTATTCCATTATCTATAAGTTCTTCTACCCCATTTATTTTTGTTGACACTACCACCTTTCCCATACTCATTCCTTCCATAAGAGATACTGGCACTCCTTCAGCAAAGGAAGGTAATAAAAATACTTTGGCCTTTTTTAACCACTCAAACGTTACCGACCTTGGTTGAGGACCTAAAAGTTTTATATTATTTATATTTTTTTCCCTTAGATATTCATCAATATAATCATAATCTTCTCCATAACCAATAAAATAACATAAAAAATCTTTTTTTATCTCTTCTAATACTTTTATCAAAAACATTTGCCCTTTACTCCTACAAAGCCTTCCTACAGATAATATAAGTTTTTCATGATAGTTATTCTCTGCTATAAATACTTCTGCATCCACTCCGCAATGTACTATATGTATCTTTTCCCACAAGTTCACATGTAAAAATCTCATAATTTGACTTTGACAAAAATAACTAATTGCTCTTATAAACCTTGCTTCTTCAAACTTTTCTTCCAATAGCCATTCTCTTGTATTATAAAATATTTCTGGTCCATGTATACTTAAACTAAATGGATAAATATCCTTTAATAATAACATCAAATTTGCACTATTATTTCCAAAATGTACATGAACATGATTAATATTATTTTTATTTAAATAATCTAACAAACATAAGCTTTCCAAAAAATATCCTAAAGCTTTTTTTAACGACTTTGGTCCTCTCAAATAATGAAGCTTAAATGAATTTATTAATATTTTTTGACCAATAAAAAAATATTTTATAAAAATAATAAAAAATATATTAATTATGTTATCCCTTATGGTTTTTTTTATATAAAAGGTATTTTTATAATATTCTCCTTCTATTTCATCCATTATCTCTAAGTTTTTTGGTTGGTTTACTGAGATTGTGTAAATTTTATAGATTTTTTTTAATTCTTCTAACTCATATAAAATAAACGTATGAGAAATAGCTGGAAATTCACTTACTAAATAAGCAATATTCATATATCCTCCTAAATTACCCTTTTAAATACTCTTCTATCTTTTTTACTAACTTCCTCCATTACCAATACATTATTATCATTTAATTTCATTTGGGCATTTAGTGCTAAGAAAAATATGATTATTTGCTCACTCTGTGCACCCATCCATACTGTTCCAAGAGTTACAAACCAAGTAAAGGAACAAGCTAAAATGAGCCAAGATAACTGTCCTTCTTTATCAGCATAACTGGTATGTAAACCAAATTTGAGCATTTTTATCACTACTACTAATGTCATGGCTAAAAATATATAAAGAGCAATTGTACCATGTAACAAAGCAATATAAAGATATTGATTATCTATGCTCACTTGACCATTTACAACAGGCATTCCATTTCTTCCATAGCCTAAATATGGTTTCTTTTTTACTTCTACTATATAATTGTCTATAAGTTCCTTTCTGTATGCAATATTTTCTTGAGTTTCATTTTTTGCATTAAATCTATTTACACTTGCATACTCCATAAACTTAGAAGTTGTAGGAGGGAGAAGTAATGCACTTAATATAAAAACTATATTAAATGCTAATAACCTTTTTTTTGTCCATCCTATTACTAATATAGTTATTCCTACAATAAAACCAAGTATTGGACCTTTACTTATTGACATTAATAAACCTATTATATTTAATGCTATTAATATACAACTAATATACCAATTTTTAAAAACTTTTATTTTATAGAGCCATATTGCCAACAGTGAATAAAAGGCCCACATCATTCCAGCTAATATAGGATGGGCATAAACTGCTGCTGCTCTTACAAATCCATACCTTGCCCATCCTGGCCATCTTAAATATTCTGGCCATATAAATTGCAAAAAATCTACCAAAGCAAAATCAAATTTAAACTCTAAAGGCGAAAAAAAAGCCAATACCCCTCCAGCAATTACTAGAAATCTGGCAAATTCTATTTTATCCTCAAAAGTTCTTAAAAAGTGTTTTGCTATTATATAAGGAATAATAATTTGCACAAATCTGTCTATAAGTAAATTTCTTCCATCACTAAAACCCATAGTATAAAATTCACTAATTATTGATATACTCGCATAAAACAACACTAAAAAATCCATGGTACTATACCTATATTCCTTTATTCCATAAAATACCCACCATATGAAAATTGGAAAAATACTAAAATGAAAAAAATTAAAATCTGGTAAAGCAGGTAAGGGAAAATAATAATAACTTGGGATACAAAAAAGACAAAACAATACTATTTTAAATGCAAATTTCTCCCCTTTAATTATCAGTGCCATTATACTTAGAAAAAATGGCATTAGAGCTAGTATCTTCATAAAAACCATCTCTTTCTATCTTTTCTAATCTCATTTTTATACAAGATTCATTGTTGTATTTGAAAACAAAATCTCTTGAATTTCTCATCCACTTTATCAATAACTTTTTATCATGTTTCAACTTTATTAGTATATCTCTAAGTTCCTTGTACGTATCAATCACTAAGCCATTTTGCCCTTCTTTAACAAGCTTTGATATTGTTTTATTACCTACTGCTAGTATAGCATTTCCACGTGCCATAGCATCAAAAACACTTCTCGTCATCTCTTCGGTTCTGTGACTTACAAAGAATATATTTCCTTCATCTAATAAATAAAATAATTCTTCTCCCCAATCTATCCTTCCAGAAAAAAGAATATTTTTATTAGCTATTCTTCTTAATTTTTCCTCTTCTACCCCACTGCCTATAACCCTATATTCATACAACTCTCCTTCTATTTTAATTAATTCACCTATTGCAAGGTCTACTCCTTTTTCATATGCTAAACGTCCTAAAAAAAACAATTTTATCCTATTTGATTTTAATGTTTTTTCTATTTTATTTTCAAACTTTTCATAGGGAATAATATCTTTTTCTCCTATAATAGGCTGATATATTCTAAAGGGATTTCTTGTATACTTTGAATACCTATCATATACTCCTTGACCTAATAAAAAAACTGTAGTTGCAAGATTTATTCCCTTACGATAATTAAACTCAGATATAAAAATAAAGATTATCCAAAAGAATTTTTTTAAAGGATTTTTACTTGTTTTTACTTGATCTTCCCATAGCTTGCCAATGAGATCACAATCCATAACAAATATACTCTTCAAACCTTTATTATAAGCTATTTTACATCCTGAAAATTGTGAAGACATAAAATAAGGATATCCTCCTCCTCCACTGTGTAATATATCTCCTTTCTTCAATATATTCCTAAGTATTTTTTTATTATAGAAATAGTATTTAAATCCTTCTCTAAATGAATCTACGTACTTTAGAGGTTGAAAAAGAAAGTTACCTTCTACTTGTTCACTTCCTTCAATTATATAATTTACTAAAGGAGCAATTAACCTTATTTTTATCTCTTTTGGTAATAGTCTCATATGAAGGTCAAAATCAATTTTAGCAAATTTATTCATATACAGTTTATCTTCTACCTTGTAAAGGGGCATGTGTATTAAATAGTTATATATCATAATATCCTCCAATCTCATGCCACAAATTCTCAACACTTTTATACATTGCTTCTAAAGAATACTCCTTTGCTTTTAATAATGCATTTTTTTTTAGAATAGATTTTAATCTATTATCTCCAAGTATTTTTATTAATCCTTTTTCTACCCCTTTATAATCTCCATCTTCTAACACGATTGCTGTTTCTCCATTTATCATATGACTTTTCCCTCCGCCACCTGTATATCCAATAACCACACAGCCACAAGCCATAGCTTCGAGAGGTGGCAATGCAAAACCTTCTGGATATGAAAATGAAAGAAATATTTCTGCTTTTTGATATTCTTTTATCAATTCATTTTTGTCAAGATGTTTTTTACCTACTATCACATTATATCTTTCATATATTTCCTTTGGTAAATTAAATAAAAATCTATCTATTTCTTTTTGATTTTTTCTATATAATAAAAAGATTCTTCCTTCCTCTTTTAAATTACCTTTATAATAAAATTCTTTTAAATTTATTCCATTTCTTACAGTAAAAATAGGTAACTTCACATATTTTTTTATATACTCTGCACAATAACCTTCTAGAGATATTAGTCCTTCATACAAACTGTAATCATATTCTTTCTTAAACAAAGCCCAGTTTTGAACAAATAAAAACTTTCTCCCCCTTGGAAATTTTTCTACTTCTTCTGGTATTACTTCGGGAATAACTATAAAAGTTGCTTCATCTATTTTGTCTATTTCATTTTTATAATAGCCTAATTTACAATTATGTTCAAACCAGTCTGGGTCTATCGATGAAAACTTACCTCCCATACTAAGTACATTGACATTATATTTTTTATTTAACATTTGGCAATGTTCGTAGATAATTTGTATTCCTCCCGATGCTTTTCTGTTGTTTTTAATTATTCTCTTTAACCACCTAAATATACTTTTATCATCTTCATACCTTACAAACCTATCAAATTTAGGTATAACATAGTAGATATTCATCATTTTCACCTCATTAAAAGAATTTATATAGTTTTATCTTCTTCTCTTTTTTATCTTATTACTACCCCAATTTAATATTGCTCCAACACTTTCTACCTTCAATTTTTCCAATATTTCAAAGGATTTTCGTAAATCTCTATAGTAACTATAATCACCATGACAAATAACCATAGTAAGTTGTGATTGTAGTATAATATATTCTGTAAGACCTGATTTTAGTATAGGGTCTGTGTCAAATATTATCATGTCATATTTTCCCCTTAGCTCCTTTAAAAGTACATCTATATGATGATTTTCTATTAATTTATAATTTGGCGAGATAATATCCAACTTTCTTTCTATATCTTTTATCTTTTCTATATCTGTTTTATAATAATTCCTATAAAAATGATTATAATTTTTCCCTTCTACTATACAGACTTTTACTCCCAAATTAGATATAATAGTTCCTATATTGAGTAAAATACTTGTAGTTCCTATTTCCTTATCAGTTCCGGTAAAAGTAATAATTTTACTTTCTTCTTTTTTATATTCTTTATGTATCCTAATAGCAACAGAATTTATTGCTTCATATACATAATGAGATTTTTCCTTAATGGCCAAGTTTAAAAAGTCAAAATCTACCCTTGAAATAGGCCAGTTAACTTCAAATCCTAAAGCATTTTCAACATCTTTAGTACTTCTAATTCTATTATCAGTAAATACTACAACTAATATAACAAAAGCTATCCAACCATAACTAAGAAGAAAAATCAATGCTAATAACTTACTTCTCGTAGCTCCACTAGGTTCAAAGGGAAATTGAGCTTTAGTAGCAAGACTTAACCTACTTGGAGCCATAGATTCAGCCTGTAAATAATATAATCTTTCTGTTACTCTGTCATATGTTTGTCTCAAGTTTTTTATATTCTCTTCAACTTGTGCTCCTTTTAAGATAAGTTTTGATACTTCTGCTGCTAATTCTCTCTCTCTTATCAAATCTTGCCACAATTGACTTTCAGTTCTAACAGAAGCTTTATAAGTTGATTTTGCTTCTATCTCTTTTACACTCAGTTCATAATCCCTTTTGGTATAGATTACTTTTTCCGCTCTTTTTCTTACATCACCACGTAGTTTTTCTAAATGATTTTGCATATTTGTCATTCTTTCTTCTACATATATTCTATCAGTATTATCAATAGTCATCCCATCCAATGTAGCATTCATTTCCTGTAAAGTTTTATATGTCCAAAATCCAAGATCCCATAGAGATTGATCCTTTTCTACCATTTCATCTACTAATGAATCAAGAGATAGTTCCTTTATATTTTGTACCTCATCTTTTACTTGTATATAGTTATTTTCAGACTCTAATCTTTTACTATATGCTTTTATATATGCTTCATTTAAATAATCTATTTTATTATTATGAGGGTTAAATTGTTCTGAAAAAGTAGAAGTATTTGCCATATCACTTATTTCTTTTAACAACTCAAATTCTCTTTCTAGTTCCCCTTCTAATCTCACTTTTTCTGACAACAAATAATCTAATCTTTTCCTATCTTTATTTTCTATTTCTTTTTCTACTTCTTCCAAATATACAATCATTATTTCATTAACAAGTTCAGCAATAGCTACGTTTGTCTCCCATATAAATATAATATTTATAAGGTGAGTATCTCTAATACTTGTTACAACCAAACTTCTAAGTATAATTTCAATTTCTTTTTCATAGGGAAGTTGACCCTTTATAAAAATCCTTCTCTCTTCTTCATTTAACCTCTCTAGGGCTTTTTCAATTATCTCTTTACTATGTATCTTGAATATTTGTGTTCCAACAAAATCTTTATAATAACTTGTGATTGAGCTTTCAAATCCTACAAGAGTAGTGGCAGTAACTGGCTCTATTTTGATACTTCCTATAGCTGTATAAGTAAGTTTATTTAAAAGAAATCCCAAAGGGCTTAAAAGTAAAAAGGTAAGTGTTCCTATTATAATTACTATAAGTGCGTATCTTTTTATTATACCCACTATATCAATAGGTTTTATTCTTTTCCCTTCCATCTTCTCCCCCCCCCTTTACCTTCAATGTTTATATTTTCTTTTTTATATATCTTTCTAATTTTTCCACTAACTTATCCTTTATAACATATTTAAAAACAATAAATATAATTAGTAAATATATAATAAAAGTAATTATCAAATATAATAAACTTATCCACCTATTTTCATCTATCAAATTAAAAGCCAAAAGCCTTGTTATTGTAGCTGAAAAGAATAAAATCAAGGGTTTTTTTATATTATCCTTAAAATATTCCAGATTATCTACTGAAAAATATCTATTTATTCTCAAAACAAAATAAAAACTAGCAATAATAGTACTCAAACTAGTTCCTATACTTGCCCCTATTAATCCGTAATATTTTGTAAGTGATATAATAAGCACAAAAGCTAGTATTAGATTCATAAGGGCATATTCAATTTCATAATGTGTCCTTTCTAACCCTCTCAGTACACTAGTTCCTACTCCTGTTCCAAGATTTATACCAATACCTATTATAAATATAATCATAACTACTATTAACTCTACTTCATCCCGCCCTACCCAAATATACAAAAATCTATCGGTAAAGACTATCATAAAAGAATAAATAAAAGCAATTAGAGTATTTGTATATACACTTCCCTTTAGATAAATATCTATTATCTCTTTATTCTCAAAGTTTTTATCTTCATTCCTAAGTAAATAGTGTTTAAATAAATATGTTCCCAAAGTCAATAGTATTATCATTATAAAAATTAATATTATAGAAATTTCATTTAATTTAAAGTCTTTTAATAAATATATTAAAGAATACAAAAGTAGTGCTAAACTAAGTGAATAGGAGAGTACTTTAACATAATTTTTAATTTCAACCTCTTTTATACTATTGTCATCTTCTCTCTTCAATTGTGCACTTGCTGGCATAAAGGACACAAACACTCCACTTATTATCCCTTGCCCTTTTTGAGGAAGTTTTTTGCCCAATTCAAATAAACCTGTTTTGTAAAGACCTAATAAATTGGCAACTATTAATTGATTAAAAGTACTCATGAAAATTCCAATAAAACTAAGTATTTGTACCCTAAGTGCAAAATTAAATATTCCCTTTAATACTGATAAATCAATAACTATCTTTATCCTTATATATTTTTTCAAGTAATAAAAATGACACAAAATTTTAAATATTCCCTTTATCCCATAGGCATATAAGAGGCTATATACTCCCATATTTAACATTAAAAATATAATAATTAAGATTATCTCTAAAAAATTTCCTATTATCCATATGGTTTTTGTGAGCACTATCTCTTGTATTCCTTCAAAAAAATTTTCAAAAGCTTCAAAGGATAATTCTATTAAAAACATAACACAAGTACCAATTAATAAAATTTTGGCTTTTCCATATAGTATTTTATCTTCTATATGAAAAAAACCTAAAATAAAATCCTTATAAAAAAAAACCAAGATTAATATAAAAATACTAAAAGAGAGTAGAATTAACGTTCCTGTCCAAATTAATTTATTTAATTTCTCATAATCATTGTTTTTGTAATATTTAGCCGAATTAGTTATAAAAGCATTACCTATTCCACTACCACTTAGACCTATATAACTAATAATAATAAAAGATATGGACCACAAAGCAAATTCTTCTAGAGATATAAAGTGAAGTATATAAGGAGTAAGAGCTAAACGTGATACCAAATATAATCCATTTGCTCCAAAAGAAGCTATTGAGTTTTTTAATATTTTATTCATTTTTACTCCTTAATCTTTATATCTTCAACAGTTAATGTCCCTCTTGATATGGTCTGTGACAAATCTAATACTTGTAGTGTTGGTAGTATATTTTTCATTATGTAATTCCAAGAAGCTATACCTTTTTCACTTACAAAAACTACATCCTTACTATTAAGCACATAGTTTTGACTTATATCTCCCTCTTCTAACAAGGCTTTCAAATCTACTTCTCTTGCTATACTTTCACCATCTTTCCCTAGGCGTATTATATATATTTTTTTTGCATTTGCATCTTCTGTTAATCCTCCAACTTGCATAATAGCATCTAATACAGTAAGACTATCCGTTAGTCTTACTACACCAGTATTCATCACTTGACCCATTAAATAAACATATTCTGTTTCACCACTTTCAGGAATAAATATAACATCATTATTTTGTATTCTCGCATTAAGAAGCATGTTCCCATTATGCAAAAGATCCTTTAAATCTATCCAAATAATCTTTTCTTTTCCACGAAGTATTGCACATTCTGTCAAAGGAGCTTTATTATCATCAAGTACTGGTAGCCCACCTGCTAGGGAGAGAGCCTCTAAAAGTGTCCCCTTTCCCGGAAATTTCACTATACCCGGATTTGACACCCTTCCCAAAACAAAAGCTCTATTATTTGTATATTCATCTATTTCTAATGTTACTTCTGGATTTTGATAGTACTTTGATAATTTAATCCTAATTTCCTCTTGTACATCTATACGAGTTCTCTTATTCACATCTATTATTCCTATACGTATAATATTTATCATTCCATCTGGGCCAACTATTATATTCTTATAAGAAATTTCTTGTCTATTCCAAACTCTTATAGATACCCTGTCTCCAGGCCCAAGTAAGTATTCATCTGATATTTCATCTGATAGCAAATCTACCAATTCTCCAGTAGCAAATTTATTTTCTTTTTTTTCAGATACTACAAATTCATTTCTTTCCTTGTTTTTTTCTTCTATTTTTATAATATTTTTTCTAGGTTTTATGTTATTGCAACTACTTAGTAATAATAAAAAAAGTATCATCGCTTTTTTCATCTTTTTCTCCTCTTATTCACCAAGGGTTTCTTTAAAAGTAAACCTAGATAAAACCTTATTAGACCAAAAAATTGAGGAATTACAACTATAGAACTATGATATAAATAAATTTTCCCTTCAAATTTGTCTAAATCAAGTTCTTTAGAAATTCTTTTACTATTAAAAATTCTAGGTTTAAATAATATAAGCACAAAGAGAATGATAAACAAAAAGTTAAAAAAAATCATAAAAAAACATAAAATTGATAGAAATCCTCGAATTAATATTCTTTTATTCTCCAAAATCCAGTATTCTTTATGAAAATAGTGTACTGCTCCAAAGCCATACCCACTTCTATAGGCTCTTTTTAAATAAGATTTTATAGAGTTCATATTTATATCATGAATAGTCATTGTTGTATCTAATCCTATGATTTCATAACCTAATTTAATTATTCTTCTAGCAAGTTCTGGATCTTCACCACCAATTAACTCCTCATTATACCCACCTGTTAGCTGAACTGCTTCTCTCTTTAACACAACATCTCCACCAAAATCTTTTGCTGTACCTATTTGTTTATTCCATTCAATATTGGCTATAACATGATAAAAATTTTTAGTAGGATATTTTTCTATTCTTCTACCAAAAACACCTCCTACTCCAATACCGTTTTTTAGTATGTCTAAAGCTTTCACTACAAATTCCTTGTTAACTATCGTATCACTGTCAAGAAACATTATATATTTATTTTTAGAAGCTTTAAAACCAATATTTCTTTGTATACCGGGACTTGGATAACTTCCTTCGTAAATTATGGTTGTAACTCCTAATTCATCTGCTATATTTATACTGTTATCATCTGAACCACCATCAACATAGATTATTTTTGCTACATTATACTCTTTTGTAACTTCTAAGCATGACTTAATACACTCTCCTAAATATTTTTCACTATTTAGCCCTATAATTACAAAATCAACCATTACTCTCACCAACCCTTGTTAAATTCAACCTTCCATAAATATAATATACTAAAAAAATATTTTTTTCCTCTTGTTGCTTGTATACCTAAAAGTCATTTGTTATAATATTTTTGGGAGGTAGTTATGAAAGTGATTTTTTTTAAAAAAAACTCTAGGAAAAAATATGAATATGCTGTTATTGTTGTAAAAAATAATAATAAATTAATTTTAGTAAAGCACAAAGAAAGAAATACTTTTGAAATACCTGGTGGACATGTAGAAAAGGGTGAATCCCTCTTTCAATGTGCAACTAGAGAATTACAAGAAGAAACTGGTGCTATATATTTTTCTTTAAAACATATTTGTGACTATGGAGTAGAGAAAAATGGAATAGTTACTTATGGTGGTTTATTCTATGCTAATGTAAAGGAATTTGGAGTTTTGCCAGATTTGGAAATAGAACTTATAAAAGAATTTGATTCTTTGCCAGAAGATGTCCTTTTAACCTATCCTACTATCCAACCTTTTTTACTTAGAAAAGTTGAAGATGAAATCATATAAGATTTACATGTTACGTTGTGGTGATAATAGCATATACACTGGCATTTGTACTGACTTTGAAAAAAGATTTGATGAACACAAAAATAGAAAAGGAGCAAAATATACCAAAATTCTATCAAAACATCCTTTGAGTTTAGGAGCTATATTTGAAACAGAAGGTAGAAGTAATGCTTCTAAAATAGAGAATTTTATAAAAAAACTTGGCAAAGCTGAAAAAGAAAATATAGTTAAAGATAATGGACTTTTAATAGACTTAGTAAGGAAAAGATTGAAAATAGATGTTAGTATTGTTAATTTAGAGTAATTAGCCTTTTACTGATAAACTAGTGCTAGACTTTAATAAATTCTAGCATTTTTATTATCTTTTCTATTTACAGACCAGTCGGTATGTAGTAAGCTTTAATAAAGGAGATGATAGTTATGGATAGTAAAAAAAAGATTATTGAAACTTTCTACAAATTAGTTGCTGAAAAAGGATATGTAAAAGCTTCCATAAATGACGTTGTAAAGGAGGTTGGACTTAGCAAAGGAGCTATTTATCATCACTTTGAAAGTAAAGAACAGTTATTTTTAGAAGTTCTGAAATTTGTTTTTTGCAAGGATCAAATTTTGATAGTTAATATAGATAATATTAAAGGCTTAGATTTTAAAGAGAAAGTAATAAAATTAGGGAAAAACTATCTTAATCTTAATAAAATAGACAAACACTATTTTAAATTTAGAAATGAACTTATTGTCCTTAGTCTAAGAGATGAAAAATTTAGGTCTTATTTAGTTAAAACTTTTGACGAGTACGTAAAAATCTTTGAAGATTTATTAATAAAATTAAAAGAAGAAAATATTATATCAAAAGATATAAATATTAAAAATAAAGGTACTCAACTTTTTATGCTTTTGGATACTATGATACTTTATCAAAATTTTAATGTAAATATCTCCTTTGAAGAAGTATGGATAGATTTTGTAAATGAAATATTTTGTTAAAGGAGAAAGTATGTTAGGAATTATTTATTTTAGCGGTACTGGAAATAGTAAATGGCTTAGTGAAGAAGTCTTTAACCTTGCTAAGGAAAGGAATATTGAAAGCAAAATAATCAGCATTGAAGAGGGGAGAGGTAAAGTAGAAGAAATTTTTCATGAAAGTGATAAACTGGTAATTGTTTATCCTATTTATGGGTCTGATATGCCAAAGATTCAAAAAAAAATTTTATTAAATTTAAAGAAAAATAATATGACAAAAACTATGCTTTTGTGTACTCAATTAAGTTTTTCTGGTGATGCCAATATGCACTTTAGAAAAGTTTTTAGAAGGAACAATTTGAATGTAAGCGTTCTTGGTGAATTTAATATGAGCAATAACATTTGTACTCCTATATTTAAAGAAAAACCTCTTACCGGGCAAAAACTAAGTTTAAATTTGAAGAAAAACAAAGAAAAATTAGAAAAATTATTTGATAAATTTATACATAATGAAGAAGTTTTAAAGGAAATTTCATTTGGTGATACTCTTGGAGGTACTGGTCAAAGAATAGGTTTTAATCTTCTATATCCCTTGTATCACAAGTTCTTTACCACAAATGAAAAATGTACTAAATGTGGTTATTGTGAAAAAATATGCCCAGTTGGATGTGTTAAGATAAAAGATAATAAAGTAAAATGGAATAATAAATGTATTTTTTGTGCTAGATGTTATAATACTTGCTCTGTAGATGGAATTAATCTAATGAAGGATACAATTGATAATGAGAAATACCCTAGATACAAAGGACCTAGAGTATAATGTGTTTATAAATCAAATAAAAATTTTAAATAGTTTAGATTAGAGTAAAAGTGTATATGTGCATAGGTGCCCAATACATTTTTTTTTCTGATTCCACAAAACCATTTCTTATCTTTACCCTCTTTTATTATATTAAAAATATATTTTACATCTTCGTCATCGATATTTTTTGAATAATGGAATTCATGGGCTTTAATATTCATATTTTCTATTTTTATATATCCAAACCTATCTATATTAAGCCTAGGAGTCATCTGAATAGATGAAGGTAGAAGACCTAACATCTTATAACTTTCTCCTTCCAAGTTTTTAATCTCTCTGGTTAAATACATAAAACCACCACATTCACCATATATCTTCCCATTGCTATTTGCATATTCTCTAATTGCTTCTAACATAGAAAAGTTATCCTCTAGTTCTTTTAAATATAGTTCAGGGTAACCGCCACCAATATATAGAAGATCTATATTTTTAGGTAAATTTTTATCTTTTAATGGACTAAAATATACAATCTCACATCCAAGTTCCTCTAGCAACTCTAAATTGTCCTTATAATAAAAATTGAATGATTCATCTAGTCCAACAGCTATTTTTTTCCCCTTTAAATCAAAGGAAAATTTATATATATCAACATTTTTTTCTAATGATAAAGTATCTTTTTTAATCTTCTCTAAATCTATGTTATTTTGGGCATAAAACTTTAAAAGTAGGAGCTTTTCATCTATGCTTTTATCTTCTTCTGCAAGTTTAAGTCCTAAATGTCTACTTTCTAATTTAATCCTTTCATCTTTTGGAAACCAACCATAGACACTAATAGAAAATTTTCTTTCAATCTCTTTCTTAAAAAATTCGTACATCTTTCTATTTGTATTGTTAATAATTACTCCAACTATATTTACATCTTTATCATAGTTTATATAACCATATATTTTTGCAAATAAACTATTTGCAATTTTGCTTCCATCAACTACTAAAATTACTGGTAAAGAAAGTATTTTACTTAAATGACCAGTACTATAATTATTCTTCCCATATCCCATACCATCATAAAGTCCCATTACACCTTCTACTATATTTACTCCCCCCTCTATACTATGTTTAGAAAAAAGATATTTTAATTCCTTTTCCTCTAACATATATGGATCTAGATTATAGCTACTTCCACCTGTGACATATTCATGTAACTTAGGATCAATATAATCTGGCCCAGCTTTAAAGCCTTGGACATTATCAAAAGCCATTAAAAGAGCAGTTGTAATTGTACTTTTTCCTATACCTGTCCTTTCCCCCGCTAAAATAAAATTATACATTTTTTCTCCTTCTTATTTAGAAAAAAGAAGCTAATTTTTAGCTTCTCCTTTAAATATTTTAAATTGCGATATTAGTACTGATACAACTACTCCTAAAGAAGTATCCAATACTCTATTTATCACATAAAAATTAGGTGTTTTATCCCCTTTCAAATTTACCATTATAGCCAAAAAAACTATACAAGCAATATTTGATTGACCTATTTTTAGATATTTATTTGTAACAAATACTATAAACATAGTTCCAAGAGCTAAAACTAAGATGTTTGCAGGTAGGTATTTATAACACAATACCCCTACCAAAGCTCCTATAAATGTTCCTGAAATTCTTCCTATTCCTACTTTTATACTTTCAATATTATCAACCTGTGAACAAATAACAGCTGCTATTCCTGCAAAAAATAAAGAGTCTATTTTAAAAATTTTTCCTAAAAAAATTGTAAGACCAACTGCTATGCCTGTTTTAATACTTTTTTCCAATACTTTCATCTCTATGTCCTTTAAAGATATAATTAAGCGTTAGTTTCACCAAGTAATCTGTCTAATATAATTGATACTGCTGACCTAACTGACAAATGATTATATTTTGCCCTACCTCTAATTGGTTCTAGTATATATGTAGACATATTCATTATCTCATTTGTAAGTCCCCAACCTGTTCCAAATAATAATAAATATACATTATCATCACTTATTATCTTTTCTGACATATCTTTATATGATATAGAATTAGGGAATGTTTTTGCAGATGTTGTAATAATTAATGGCTCTTTCCCAGTTTTTTCTTTAATATCTTCAATTGTATCTTCAATACTATCTATTATGTATGTTGTTGAAAAAGCTTCTTCTCTATCTTTATTATATTCTCCCCCAACACCTTCTTGCCAGTAACCTATTATTCTATTGGTAAGCTCTTTTTGTGCATCAACTGGAGTTACTACATAATATCCTTCCACATCATATGTTTTTGATGTTCTAGATATATCGTGTATATCAAAATTTGTAACTGATGTTGCTACTACCTCCGTTTTTTTATTATAAACTGGATAATGAACTAGTGCTAAATAAACTTTATCTCTCATCTTCTACCTCTTTCAAATCTCTTTTATATTCACACACCTTTTCAATATAGTGTTCTGCATTTTTTCTAATTTTTTCAATTTCTTCTTCTCTTAATTTTCTTACTGATTTTGCAGGTGCTCCCATAATAAGTGTACCCTCTTCTAATTTACTCTTAGCTGTTACTAAACTCCCTGCTGCTACTATAGAATTCTTTGGAATAACACTTCCATTTAGTAAAGTGCTATGCATTCCAACTATTACATTATCTTCTACTACAGCTC
>CAZFBB010000015.1:0-29720 GCA_964517235.1 uncultured Fusobacteriaceae bacterium | reverse complement strand
ATAGAGCAATTGATTATATGCTTGACTTAAATATAGGATATGTATCAATAAACCATTTTGATAACTATTGTTTAGATTGTGGAACTCATTTTTATGATAGACAACCTTCTGAATGCCCTAGTTGTGGAAGTGAAGAGCTTGATATTACAGAAAGAATTACTGGATACCTTGTAGGAACACTTGATAAGTGGAACAGAGGTAAACATGCAGAACAAAGAGACAGAGTTTCACATGATATATAATTAATTAGTAACTAGTAGTCAGTAACGGAAAAGTAATTAATATTTAAGAATTGATAATTTTATGTGGGGTTTGTCGGCGACAAACCCCTGTATGGATATATATACGGGGCTTTTAATATAATTAAGTAATTAAAGGAGAGATTTGTGTTGCTAAAGGGTATTGATATAGACAAGATGAAGAATGATTTGATAGAAATGGCAAATGATTCCTTTTTAAAAGAAATTTTACAATATGGCTCATTTTCTAGCGAGCTCTTTGAAGAGTACTATTATGGAGAGACTTACAACATTATCATGTGGACTCCAATCTCCATTTTTAAAAAAATAAATGAGAATAAAAAATTTTATCAAGATGAAATAAAATGTCTGTTAGAGAATAGTGGAATTGAAAGTGCAGGAAATTATTTAAAAGAAGTAATTATCAAAGTAGATAGCTTTAGTAGGTCTGAAAATAAAATTGACGAAAATATAAATTTTTGCTTAGAGAAGAGTAACTCTAGTTTACATAAAAAAGTATTTATTGTTCATGGAAGAGATAATGAAGCTAAGCAAGAAGTTGCTAGATATATAGAATCATTAGGTCTAGAAGCAATTATTCTTCATGAGAAAGCTAGTAATGGAATGACTATTATTGAAAAAATTGAGCACTATGCCAAAGAAGCTAGTTTTGGAATTATTTTATATACTCCGTGTGATCAAGGAAGAGGACATCATGAAAAAGAGAACAAAAACCGTGCTAGGCAAAATGTTGTTTTTGAACACGGATATTTAATGGCCAAATTAGGAAGAAATCGAGTATGTGCTTTAGTAAAAGGAGAAATTGAAACACCGAATGATATTAATGGTGTTATTTATGTATCACTAGATAATTCCGATAGTTGGAAAGAGCAAATAAAAAATGAATTATCTATAGCAGGTTATGACATTTAATTTGTCTTAAAGAATTTAACAGGTGAAATATATAATTTTAACTGAGATAAATTATGTAGGTTACTACAGTTAATAAACTTTAGAATTTTAAAAATTTGATAAATACTTAAAAATGAAAGTGTTAATTTATCAATTGCCATTATTATATATATTATTTATATAAGAATTAATGTAAAGGAGGTAACTACATTTTATCAACAATTGAAATAGAAAAAGCTATTGGACGAGTTAAAAGAAGTATGGAAATAGAAGATTTTAAAGTTACTAAAAGGAAATTAACAGACTTAGAAAAATTGCTAGAGGAGAAACTACTGTTGATATAGAAGTAGAGAAATAGAAAAAATTACTTTTTGAAAAATTGAATAAGTAAGTTATGTTTTGAAAAAGTATAATTTAATAAAAAATACAGTTGTTTATATTAAAAGGTTTCAAGGTGTTCAAAACATAATCGGATAATTTTTATACAGATAAAATTATAAGGGCAGATTCTATATATGCCCACAGGTGTTATAAATAAAACTTTAGGAAATTTTAGTAGATGTGGGGCGATGTTTTTATAAATAATCCATTATAAGTATATTTAACGAATATCCCTATAAAAAAATAAAAAATAATGGTCTTATTTATAAGACCACATGAAACAAAAGAGGTGAATAACATGCGTATAGCAGGTTTTTATGACAATAGCTGTACTAACGGAGATGGTTGGCGTAGTGTTCTATTTGTTGGGGGATGCCCGCACAAATGCTCAGGGTGTCAAAATCCTCAAACTTGGGATTTTGACCATGGTGAAAAGGTAGAGAGCATAGATTATTATATAGACCGTATCTTGGGAAATAAGAGGCTTATAGATGGAGTTACTCTTAGTGGTGGAGAACCATTTCAAGAGCGTAATATAAAAAATTTGGTCAAGTTAGCAAAAAAAGTAAAAAAACATGGACTTACTGTATGGTGTTACTCTGGATATAGGTTTGAAGAATTGCAAGAAAATAACAAATTTTGCCTTCTACTCCAAGAACTTGACGTCCTAGTTGATGGGAAATTTGACAAGGAACAATTTTGTCCAAACTTAAAGTTTAAAGGTTCAAAAAATCAGCGTATTCTTGATGTACAAAAAAGTTTGGAAAAGGGAGAAATAACAGAAATAGCATAGAAGTCCTCCAAAGAGGACTTTTTCTTATTTTAGCCTTTCTAACATTAAATCAAAATCTTCATTTAATGCTTGCAAGTCTTCTTCATGTTCAACTTCGTCAGTAAGTATCTGTAGAGCTAAGTTGTAAGTAATCATGTCTTTGTCTTTGGTAATATCCATAATTTTTTTGTAAACTCCAATTGCACATTGTTCTCCCTTTATATTTTGTTTGATGACTTCAGTTACATAAGGATCAACAGGTGCATCATAGCCACAATTTGTATACTTATACCAATCTTTTGGTTCTAGTACTGGTATTCCACCCAATTGTAATATTCTATTTGCTATAAGGTCAGCATGCCTAAGTTCGTCTGTAGCATGTTCTAGTAATTCAGTAATTAGATTATCTTTCATAGGACCCTTTACAACTTTTGATCCTACAAAGTATTGGTAATATGCAAGCCATTCGTCAGAATATGCCCTATTTAATAAGTTAAGAACTTCCTCTACATCTATGCCAAGTAATTTTATACCACTTGTACCCAAAATATCACTCCCTTTCAAATATACTATTATAGATATTAGTAATAGTAAAATTATTCCTTTAAAAAAATAAATTTATTAATTTGTAGCTAAGTTTTTTCATTTTGCAGTGAAATTACCAATTTAATTTGTTAATTTAGGTCTTAGTCCTTAGAAAATTTATGTAATTATGAAAAAATCTTGTAAAATTAATTGATAAAAAAAAACCTCTTAAATCAGGCAATACAAATAATATTAAAATTTAACAAAATCGAATTAAAGGTCTAATGTCTAAGGAATATTAGACATATGTTTCAAAATATGTTAATATGATAATAGAATGGAGGTTTTATGAAAAAGGGTGTAAAAATTACAAAAGTGGCAAGTTTAACTTTTTTGGCTATTTTGTTCTCAACTGTAATTATTTTTACATTTTACGAATTAAATTTTAGAGAAAAAATTAGTAAAAAGAACTTGAAAGAATTTGAAGAATTATATACTGATTTCCAGAAAGAAAAGGTAAAAGAAGATGTAGAAATTGTAGCACAGCTAATTAATCTCGAACTTGAAAATCATTATGTTAAACTTGATTTTTATTTAAAAGAAAAGATTGAATTAATCGGTCAATATATTGTAGAAAATTATTCTACATATTCAAAAAAAGAGTTGTTTGAAATATTAGAAAAAAAATTAAAATATCAAGAGTTTTTTAATGGTTTAGGATATTATTTTGTTGAAGATTTTAATGGAGAATATTTAATCAATAAATCTATAGATGATATGGATGAAATTGAGTATAGACAAATCAGTCAAAAATCTATTGCAATTTTAGATTATCTTCAAAATTTTGATAAAGAGAAAAAGAGTGGCTTTATTGAATATTTTTGGGTGAAACCTGGACAAAAGGGAGAATTTAAAAAAAGAAGTTATGTAAAAACAATCGATTCATTAGGAATAGTAATTGGAACAGGATATTATATAGATGAAGAAAGAGCTCTAGTTAAACGAAGAATACTTGATATATTAGATGGTTTAAGATTTGGAGCTAATAATGAAAGATATCTTTATGCAATTGATTATAATGGTATAATGGTTATGCATCCAATAGATAAATACCTTGAAAATAGAGACATAACTAAAATAAAAAGTGAGAATGGTAGATTCATTCATGATTATCATAAGGAGATACTAAAATCAAGTAAAAAAGAGGGTTTCGCTAATTATAATTATAAAAATCCAAGTACAAATATTGTAGAAGAAAAGATAGTATATATTAAAGGAATAGATCGTTTAGGGATGACTATTGCTTCTGGAGTTTATTTAAGTGAACTACGAGAAGTGATTGAAAAGAACAAAGAAGAATTTAAAGGTGAATTTCTCTTAGTAACATCAAATATAATAATAATATCGATTATATTTATTTTGTTATTTTTATTGGCCTTTTGTATAATTAATATATATTTAGAACAAGATTTACTAAGAGTAATAGATTTTTTAAAGAAAGCACATAAAAAGAAAAATTATTTAGATATAAAAAAGTTAAGATTTTTAGAAGTTAGAAAAATAGCTATATATGCTAATTTAATGTATGATAATAATAATCAAATGAAAGAAAAATTAGAAGTATTAGTTAATACTGATGAATTGACAAAACTACCAAATAGACGATATTTGTTTAATTATCTAGAAAATCTTGTTTTAAAGGGGAAGCCTTATATTATTGCAATTTTAGATATAGATTATTTTAAAAAAATAAATGATACTTATGGTCATCTAGTTGGGGATGAAGTTTTAGTCGCTCTAGCAAATCTCTTAATATCTAAAGATTCAAGATATTTAATATCTAGGTTAGGTGGTGAGGAGTTTGCATTAATCATGCCTCTTGTAAGTCAAATGGAAATAAAAGAATATTTTGAGTCATTGAGAAAAAAAATTGAAGAAACAATTATGGTTAAAGATAAAAATATAAAAATTACCGTAAGTATTGGTTTTGCACATTCAAATGAAGAGCTTAACTGTGATGAAGTATTTAAGCTAGCTGATGATAGATTATATATTGCTAAAGAAAATGGCAGAAATAGGGTAGAAGGAAGTTTAGAGAGAAAATGAGATTGATTTTAAATAGAAAAGTATGTTGGCTGTCTCTTAGAGTCAGCCATTTTCAAGTTTAAATACTAATTAAATGCTAAAATTTATAGTATTTCTTTATATTTAAAAAAAACAAAACAAAATTTTTTATTTGTTATAGCATAAAATTTAAAAAATGTTAATATAAAAAAAGGATTAAAATATTATATTTAATATAGCCATTGAAAAATGAAAATTCTTAATGTATACTTGTACAGAGAAAAGGAGTGTAGGAAGATAATGAGAAAAGTATTTGTTTATTTACTATTTACAATTTGTATTTTTTCCGAAAACTATAGAGTTATTGTTCAAAAAGATGTTTATGAAGACTATCAAAAGTTTTTAAAGGGTAGAAATCCTCTGGAAATATCTGAGTATGGAGGTAGGTATAGCAGAAGGGATGTTGTTGAGTTAATAATTATGAAACAGGCTTTAAAAAGAGGAGGTTTTGATGGACAGATTGATTTTTTCTTTTCTCCAACAGATAAAAAAAATATAGCAACAGTAAGGGATGGAGTTGCTATTGCAAGGGGTACAAGTTTTTGGAAGGAAGAATTAGAAAAGGAAAAAGATAAATTTTATACATCATATCCGCTTATTAAAAAAGGAGATTTTGTAGCAGGGTTTTATTACTCATCAAATAATGAAAA
Organism: uncultured Fusobacteriaceae bacterium; assembly: GCA_964517235.1. Lineage (GTDB taxonomy): Bacteria > Fusobacteriota > Fusobacteriia > Fusobacteriales > Fusobacteriaceae > CAZFBB01. The sequence continues at coordinate 24,117 of CAZFBB010000015.1, read as the reverse complement.
TGTAAAAAGTATTAAAAGTATAGAAGAATTGAAAAAATTAAATGTAGTTAGTAGTAAAGACTGGGCTGTTGATTGGGAGACTCTTATATCATTGGGATTTTATAACATTTATCATGTAGGAAATTGGGAAAGTATGGTAAATATGATTAAATTTGGTAGAATGGATATCTTGCTCGCTCCCTTTCAAAATACAGATGATTTAAGTCTTAATATTGGCAGTGATAAGTATTTACCAGTAGACAATGTGAAAATTGAATTGTTAGGTGTAAGGGTTTTTGCAGTTTCAAAAGTACATCCTAAAGGAAATTTTTTTTTAGAGGCACTAAATAAAGGTCTTATGGAAATGGATAGAATAGGACTTTTAGATAAAATATATACTCAATCTGGATTCTACAATGAAAAGGTTAAGAATTGGGAGATAGTTACTAAGGAGAGATAAGATGGATTTAAAACTAATTGAAGAAGTACATAAAAATTATTGGGACAAAGAGGTTAACTGTTCAACTAATATTATACTTGTATTAGGAAAAATATTTGATATAGACATATCTAAACAAGTTTTGCATGGAACAATAGGTTTGCATAGTACATCTGAATATGGTGGTCAATGTGGTTTGTTGGAAGGAATACTTATTTTTACTGGAATATATGGTAGAGAAAAAAACTATTCAAATAATGAAATAATTAGACATTGTACAAAGATTACTAGAAAATTTGATAATTTGTTTAAAACTTTATCATGTTCAAATTTGAAAGTTAGTTCAAAAAAAATATTTGAAACCCCTCATTCATGCGAGAGTATAACTGTAGATATAGTTTTGTTAACAAAAAAATATATAGACAAAAATATGTTGGGCTAAAAGAAAATGACAAAAAAAACAAAGACAAAATAAAGGAAAAAACTAAATATTAATGAAAAGTATATTAAGATTGAGAGGTGTTTATTATGAGTAGCTTCAATGTTGCAAATATGCTTTTTTTATTGTTTTTAATCATTTTATTATATTACATCAAAAAAAATTATGTAGAATTTTTTCGTAAAAAAGTAGTTTTAAGTATTAACTCAGGTCATATAAAAAAAGGTTTTTTTTATAATAGATTTATATTTAATAGAGATATAAAGGAACAAATTTATATAGTTTTAGGTAAGTATTATTTGAAAAATAATATGGCAAATCTTGTACCAAATGAAATAGAAAAAATAAAAAACCCCATATATAAAAGTATACTTTTAGAAGAATTGGTAAAATATTATGTGTATTATAATAATGTTGAAAAAGTTGATGAGGTACTAGAAACAAATATAAAACCTCAATATTTAAACAATTTATATAAAAAAATAAGTCAATTTTTGATTAAAAATAATTTGATAGAAAAATATGCTAATAAACTATTAAGTGGATATTTTGTTGAAGAATTAGCATATAGTATAATTGAACATTATATTAATGATAATAATTTGGAAAAAGCACAAGAAATATTTGAGGTATATCCTAATTGCTATCAGAAAGGGAAAAATCTTTTAAAACTTGTTAAAGCATATAAAAAGGTGGGGAAAAGAGACAAAGCATATGAATTGATAAATTCCTACCAGTTAGTTGAAAGAGAGGGGTATTTAAATAGGTATAAAGTTGCTTCCTTTGCATTTTTAGAAGAATTTGATAAAGCAATAGAAAGTACTCTTAATAATGACCCACGTTTATGTTGTGAAGAATTAGGAATAGTACTTGATTATATTTATTCACATAATTTTGAAAGAGATGAAGAAAAAATTTATGATATTTTAGACAAGAAATTGGAGGAAGTAGAAGACTCAAGTCAAAAAGAAAAAATTTGGATAGAGTTTGCAAATATTGCCATAGGTGGAGATAGGGTAGATAAAGTAAAAGAATATACAGATCAAGTTTATAATAGTATTATGTTTAACAAACATAGTTTTAGACTTCATGATACAGCGAAATTACTTTTTTACTTAAAAGAATATGAAAGACAAGTTTTTTTAGTAGACATATTAGCAAAAAATAGAGTTTCTAAAATTAGTGAAAATGAGATAAAAGGTATTAATATAGCACTTTGGGGTGATTTACTAGAAGAGTTTATTAAATTTATCGCTCAATCGGAAGTTATAATAGAAGATCAAAATAGTCTAAGTTATCAGTCTTTTCTTCAATTGGTAGAAATATTTAGTGAAGAACTTGATGAAGAAGAGATTGAAATTTTGGAAAGTTTGGCAAAAGAAATAAAAGATAGGGATGAGTTGCTTTACTTTATACTTGAATATATCAAATTGATAAAAATTAAATTAGCAGGTGGATAGTTGTTAAAAAAGATTAAAAAGTGACATGTTCCTTTAGAGAAAAGGGTAATAGAAAGGATTCAATATATGATATCATTAAAGAACTTTAAGAGATTTTTTTCGTTTATGTATAAATTTTGATGTCATAAATAGATACAAAACTAAAGGGCTAAAGTCCTTTGAACTCTAGGACTTTAGCCTATCAAAATAGCTTTTATTTGTTTTATTTACAAATCTATAGATTAGTTTTTTGTTTTATAAAATCCTTTAGACCTTTAATAAAGATTTTTCCATCATCTAAACAGTTAAAATAAGATAAACTAATTCTGAGAGTATTTTTGTAAGTGTAAAATCTACAAATTTTATCAGCATCATATTTATCTTCTCTAATAGCAATATTATATTTGTTATTTAAAAATTGTCTTATCTTTTCGCTATCTATGTTGTTATGTTTAAATAAAATAGTGTTTATGTTTTCATTGTCATTACTAAGTATTTGTATACCTTCTACTTCATTTAGTTCCTTTAATATGTAGTTAAAAATTTCCTTAAGTTTTTTTCTTTCTTTATTATCATCTAATTTATTAAGATATTCAACTGAATAATACAAAGAAGTTATTCCTAGCAAGTTTTTATTTCTTTTTTCAACTTTATCTGGCATAGGTACTGAATTGTTTTCAAATTTAATATTTCTATCTAAATAAATGCAACCTACACCTTGAGGTCCATATAAGTATCTATGACCAGAAAATGTTAAAAATGATAAATTCAAATTTTCAATATCAATAGGATATAAACCAGCGCTGAAACTTGCATCTATTCCAAAGGGAATATTTTGTTTTTTAGCAATAAGCCCTATATCTTTAATTGGCATATGTACACCACTAACAGGGCAAAGGTGGTAAATAAAAATTAATTTGGTATTTTCCCTAATTGCCCATTCTACTTGTATGCCATCTATTTCTCCATTCTTATTTGGTTCGATTATAGTTATTTGTACACCCTTTTCTTCTAGTTTATCAATGGTTTTAAAAAAATCATCAGTTCCAAATATAGTTGTTATAAGATGATCACCTTTTTTTAGGTAACTACCTAAAAGAATCTCAAAGTTTTCATAAGAACCACTGGTAAAACCTAGTTGTAGAGGTTTTTTTATATTAAACATATTAGCTACTTCTTCTCTAGCAGAATATAAAAACCTTTCAGATTCAAGGGCTAAATCATACTTTACACCTAATGGATTTATTCCTTCTTTTTCAAATTGCTTTAAAGCTTTTTTGAAAATATTTGGACTTTTTGGAAAAGAACTAGTGTTGTTATCTAAATAAATCAAGCGTTTTTTTATCATAAATATCCTCCAAAACAAAACTTTCTTCAATTTAAATTATACATATATTTTTATTCTTTCTCAAGAAGAGAATGAAAAAGAGGAAAAATCATTGAAAAAATGGCTTAAATGTAAATGATAGAATAGTTTATAAGTATTTGTATAAATAATATATTATATAAATGAATTTATAAAAATATAGCTGAAAATCATTGAAAAATATGATATTATAAATAAACAGGGGGGGAGAGTAAATGAAGAAAGTAATTTTTATGTTAAGCTTGTTATTGTTAGTCGCTTGCAGTAATAAAGAAGAGAAAGTAGAAAGTAGTCTTTTAGTTGAAAATGGAAAAGAAGCAGTAGAATTTGAAACTATAGTAATTGAAGATAAGAAAAATTTAAGGGATATTAGAGGGAAAACCTTTAGCAATAATAGTAAAGATAAGTATTACTTTACTTTTTTGGAAAAGAGTTTAATTATAACAATTCCTCAATTTGCAATAGAAAAAGAACTTAGTTGTAAATATTATGGAGGAGCCTTTGAAATAGAGCTCTTTACAGGCACTTATCTTCAAGGAAAAAGTAAAGAGGAAAAACTTACAAGTGTAGAAAGTTTTTTTATATTTAAAATTCTAGACTCTATTTCTCAAGAGGATAATTATATTGATAAGGAAAATCATAAAGCATTATTTACCTATACATATATTTTAAATGAAAAAAATTTAAAAATTAATCCAAATAGTGCAAATCAAGTTATACTTACTTTAGAAGAGAATTAACTATTGTAACTACATTTTAGAAAAATGACCAATTAGGTCTTTTTTTTTATTATTTTGGAATTAAAAAAAGAATTAATTTTTTTCTTTTGCCATAATTAAATTATAATTAAAAAATATTTATAAATATTCCAAATTAAATAATATTTTTAAGAATATAAATTACTTTTTTTATTATAGTAAATTATTCTTAGACAAAATAAATAATTTTAATTTATATTGCATAAGATTAAAAACTTTAAATGATGTCATGTAAATCAAGTATCTCTTTTAAAAATGATACATTTCGTGCTATAATAAAACTTAGCAAAAAAGGGGGCAATTGATGTTTAAAAATAAAAAAATCTCATATAAATTACTTACTACTCTTTTATCAGTTGGAGTTATTCCAGCTCTTTTAATTGCAATATTTTCATTAGCTTCTGCAACAAATTCTTTGAAAGAAGCGCAATATAGTAAATTACATAATGTGAGGCTTAATAAAGAAAAACAACTAGATAAATTATTTGATTCATATATAAATAATTTGGAAACTATAACAGATATAGTTAGTACCTACAGAGATGAAGGGTTTAATCATCTTAATAGCCTTCATAAAGAGAAAGAAAAGAAAATAGTTGAATACTTTGATAAAATAGAAGAGGAGATTAGGTATCTTAGTAAAAGTACTGAAGTTACAAATATTAGATTACCCCTTGATAAACAAATAGATTTTTTAAAAAAAGCAAAAGAAGTTTTTTCCTATAAAGATGCTTATATATTAAAAGTAGAAAATAGCAAAGTATTAGGTGGAACTAGTGATAATTTAGATAAAAAAATAATTGATTTGTTAAGTAAAACAGGTGAGAATGTTCCCATTTTTACTGATTATTATATTGATATAAAAAGCAATAAATACTATTTTTATGTTGCACTTCCCATAAGCTATTTAAACGATAAAAAACCAAATATTTTGGTATTAAAGTATGATAAAGAAGGGTTGAATTCCATATTAAATGATAGAAATGGTTATGGTAAAAGTGGAGAAACTTATCTGATTTCAAAAAATAATGAAAAATTTTACTTTAAAAGTGATATGGTGACTATGGGTCAAGGCAATTATAGAGTTGGTTTTGATAATATAGAAAAAATACCTAGTTACTGGAATGATGTTTATGAAAGAGGTAATGTAGAAGAGGTCTATTCAGACAGTTCCAATAAATTAGTAATGATAGTAGCAAGTAAGATAGAATTAAAAGGAAATAATTGGGCTTTAGTATCTAAAAGAGACTTTGAAGAAGTAATAGATAGGAGAATTTTGTCAAAAGATTTAAATATCTATGAAAATTTTGTTTCAGAATTTGGCTTTTATGATTTATATTTAATACATCCAAAAGGCAAAGTTTTTTATTCAGTAGAAAAAGGCAAGGAATATGAAACAAATGTCTTAACAGGGTCATATTCTCAAACATCATTAGCACATTTAGTAAAAGAAGTTAATGAAAGTAAAAAATTAGTATTTAAAGATTTTAGTCCTTATTTAGCAAATGGTAATATGAAAAGAGCATTTATAGGTGTTCCCTTTTTAAATAAAGATCAAGTGGAATTTATAATAGTAGTTCAAATTTCAATAGATAAAATAAATAAAATAATAAATACAAATGAATATAGTGATATAGACGCACTTTATTTAGTTGGAAAAGATAAATTACTAAGGTCAGATATTGAAGCTTATAATATTTTCTTTGAAGAAAGTGAAAGTTATATATTACCCAATGAAGATTTACTTAAAAAAGCTCTTAATGGAATAGAGAGTACACTAATTACAAAAAATATTTTAGGTGAAAGAGTTTTAGCTTCGTATGGAAGTATAAAAATTGCAAATACTAAATGGGCAATAGTTGGAGAAAAAAACTATAAAAAAGCCCTTGAATCAGTTTACATGCTTCAGCTAGTAGTATACGTAACACTTTTATTAACATTAATTTCAGTTGCTTATATTGCATTTAGAATTAGTAAAAGTCTCTCTAGACCAATCATAGAATTGAGTGATTGGGCTGAAGATATAACTCTTGGTAAAACTGAAAAAAGGTTGCTAGGAGAAAATGTAGAAGAAATAAACTTATTAAATAATAGTTTTAATAAAATGGTGGATTCCTTTGAAGAAATAGAGCATATTTGCTCAGAGATAAGTATAGGAAATTTTGATAGTGAATTTAATTTGAGAAGTGATTACGATAGATTAGGAATATCAATTAATCTTATGAGAGAGAAATTTGTAAGTGTAATTAAAAGGGCAGAGGTAATTAGTCAAGGTGATTATGATATAGATGTCGATATTGCTAATCAAGATCAATTATCAAATGCTTTATTTGAAATGACAAAATCACTAAGAGAAGCAAGAGAGTTTAACCAAAGGCAAATATTTTTAAAAGGTGGTCAAAATTTAATTAATGAGACATTCCATGGACACAAAGATATTAAGGAATTAGCTGATGAAGTATTAAAAAATATATGTACTTATCTTGATATACCTATAGGAACTTTGTTTTTATATGAAGAAGATAAAAAATATAAACTTTTTGGAGAGTATACATTTAGTCCAAGAATCAATAGTGTAGAAAAAATTATAGTTGGTCATGGATTGTTAGGGCAAAGTATAAAAGATAAAAAGATAAAAATTCTTAAAAATATTTCAAAAGATTATCTAGAAATTAAATCTTCTTTAGGAAAAAAAAGTGTGAATAATATAGTAGCTTTACCTTGTATATACGATGATGAAGTTATAGCGATATTAGAGTTAGGACTTTTTGAAGAAATAGAAGACAGTGATAGAGAATTATTAAGTTTAATAAGCGAAAGTATAGCAATAGGATTTTATAGTGCATTAACAAGAAAAGAAGCAGAAAGTTTATTGGAAAAAACTCTCTATCAGGCAGAGGAACTTCAAGAACAGAAAGAAAGCTTATGTAAAGCAAATGAAGATTTGGAAAAACAAACAAAAGTGCTTATAGAGAATGAGAGAAAATTACAACAACAACAAGAAGAGTTGAGAATTACAAATGAAGAATTAGAAGAACAAACAAAAATTTTAAAGGACAGCGAAGGAAGACTTCAAGCTCAACAAGAAGAATTAAGGATAATAAATGAAGAGTTGGAAGAGAGAACTAAAAGTTTAGAGGAGAAAAAAAGAGTAGTTAATGAAAAAAATGAAAGGCTTGAAAAAGCGCAAAAGGAGATAATAAAAAAAGCTAAAGAACTTGAAATAGCTAGTAAATATAAATCGGAATTTTTAGCTAATATGAGTCATGAGCTACGTACTCCTCTTAATAGTATACTTATATTATCTCAATTACTAGGTGAAAATAAGGAGTTGAGTCCGAATACAATAGAATATGCCAATACAATCAATTCTTCAGGTAAAGACCTTTTAGATCTTATTAATGATATTTTAGATTTATCTAAAGTAGAGGCTGGTAAGATGGAAGTCAATTTAGAATATGTTTTTGTAGACGATATAGTAGAAAAACTAAAAAGAATTTTTGAGCCAGAAAGTAGAAAAAAAGGGCTAGATTTTAATGTAAATATAAAAGAAAATTTAGAAATAGAGACAGATTTGCAGAGAATAAATCAGATACTAAAAAACCTACTTTCAAATGCAATTAAATTTACAGAAAAAGGTAGTATAGATATCAATACATACAAATTAAGTAGAAATAAGAGAGACTATATAGCCTTTGAAATAAAAGATACTGGTATAGGAATTTCAAAAGAAAAGGTAAAGTTAATATTTGAAGCTTTTCATCAGGGCGATGGAACAACAAGTAGAAGATTTGGCGGAACAGGTTTAGGCCTTTCTATTTCAAAAGAATTAAGTAAACTTCTAGGTGGAGAGATAGAAGTTGAAAGCGAAATGAATAAAGGCTCTATATTTAAAATTTTATTACCGATTAAATATACAGGTAATAAAAAAATAAATAAAGATTTCAAAGCGGAAGAATTTATCGATAAAAATTTAAATGAGAAAAAAGTGAAAAAAACTAAAGTTGAAAATGAAAGGAATAAAATAAAGTCATATGAAGATTTTGTTCTTTTAATAGAAGATGATAATAACTTTGGTAATATATTGAAAGACATGGCAAGAAAAAAAGGATTTGAAAGTATACTATGTAAATCAGGAGAAGAAGGAGTAGAAGTACTCAAAGGTAGAGTTCCCAAAGCAATAATACTTGATAGAAGTCTACCAGGTATGAGTGGTTTTGAAGTATTAGAATTTATTAAGAGTCAAGCTGAACTTAAAGATGTTCCTGTGCACGTTATGTCTGGTTTAGACCCAGATGAAAAGATAAAACAAATGGGAATAGCTGATTATTTTAAAAAACCTATTAGTTTAGAAAAGATAAATGGAGTATTTGAGAAAATAGAGCAAATAACAAAGAATCAAATAAAGAAATTATTAATTGTAGAAGATGATAAGGGATATTCAGAAAGTATAAAAGCATTTTTGGAAGAACACAGCAAAGAGATAGAAATAAACCAATTAAGTAGAAGTAAAGAAGTTATAGACTTATTAATTTCTGAAAGATTTGATTGTATGATACTCGATCTTGGTTTGAAAGACATAAGTGGTGTAGATTTACTTAATAAAATACGTTCTGAAGATATAAGTCAAGTACCAATTATAATCTATACAGGTAGAGAGCTTAATATTGAAGAAACTGAATTACTTGAAAAGTATGCAGAAACAGTAATAATAAAAGGGCCTGAATCTATGAATAGATTATTAGATGAAGCCAACTTATTTTTGCACCACATAGAAAGTGTTAATAAAGAAAGGAAGCAAAGGCTAATACAAAGCGAGTATAGCAAAGAGGAAGAACTTGTTGATAAATCTATTTTAGTTGTAGATGATGATTTGAGAAATGTTTTTGCTCTTACTTCTATACTTGAAAATAAAGGAATGAAAGTAGAAGTTGCTAGGAATGGTTATGAAGCAATTGAAAAACTTAATGGTGAAGAGATAGATTTAGTTCTTATGGATATAATGATGCCAGAAATGGATGGATATACAGCCATGAGAAAAATTAGAAAAGATAGTAGATTTGAAAAGCTTCCTATAATTGCTCTTACTGCTAAAGCAATGAAGGAAGATAGAGACAAATGTATCAATGCTGGTGCTAATGATTATATGTCGAAACCAGTAGATGTAGATAAACTATTATCTTTAATGAGAGTGTGGTTATATTAATGGATAATATAAAATTGGAAGATGGTTCTAACATAGAAGATTTAGAGCTAGAATTATTTATTCAAGCTCTCTATTACCACTATGGGTATGATTTTAGAGAATATTCAAGAATGCACCTTAAACGCCGAGTGCTTTATAGAATGTCGGTAGAAAATATTAAAAGTATAAGTATGCTACTAGATAAAATTTTGCATAATAAAATTTTTTTTTATAAGATAATAGGAGATTTTTCTATTAATGTTACGGAAATGTTTAGAGATCCAAGCTTTTATGAAGAAATAAGAGAAAAAGTTATACCAATATTAAAAACATATCCTTATATTAAAATATGGCATGCAGGGTGTAGTACAGGAGAAGAAGTATATTCTATGGCCATTTTATTAGAAGAAGAAGGTTTATTGGGGAAGTCACAATTATATGCAACTGATTTTAGTCAAAGTGCTTTAGAAATAGGAAAAGAAGGCATATATCCTATGAAATTACTAAAAAAATATAGTGTTAATTATCATAAATCAGGTGGAACTCAAAATTTAGCTGATTATTATAGTTCAATGTATGGATATGCCAAATTTAATCATAATTTAAGAAAGAAGATTGTTTTTTCAAGTCACAATTTAGTAAATGACGGTGTTTTTGGAGAGATGCATATGGTAATATGCAGAAATGTTTTAATATATTTTAACAAAATATTGCAGGAACATGTATTGAAATTATTTGAAAAAAGTTTAGTAGGAGGGGGAATATTGGGGATAGGTTCAAAAGAATCTATATCTTTTACTTCAATTGAAAAAAACTTTGAAGAACTATCTCTTAATGAAAAATTATTTAGGAAGAAATGTTTTAAATGAAGATGTAAAAAGTGGAATAATATTACTATTTTAAAAATGGAAAAATTGTACAAATAATTTAATTTTATTATTTTTAAAAAATGGAAATCATTATTAGTCAACATTTAGGGGAGAATAGAAAATTAATTGGGAGGATGTTATGACGTTGAAAGAAAAAGTTAATATACTCATTGTAGATGATAGACCAGAAAATTTGAGTTCATTAAAAGCTCTACTTGAAGATAAAGAATTGAATATTATTTGTGCTAACTCTGGACAAGAAGCTTTATCACACCTTTTAGACAATGATTTTTCTTTAGTATTAATGGATGTTCAAATGCCTGAGATAGATGGATTTGAAACGGCCAAATTAATGCGTGGAATGAAGAAAACTAGAAATATACCTATTATTTTTGTAACAGCAATTAGTAAAGAAGAAAAATTTATCTTTAAAGGTTATGAGGTTGGAGCAATAGATTATATATATAAACCAATAGATTCAGTTATATTAAAGAGTAAGATTAAAGTTTTTGTAGAATTGTACAAACAAAAAAAATTATTTCAGTTACAAGCTTTGGAACTTCAGAAGAAAGTTGAGGAGCTAGAAAAAACAAAAAGAGAATTAGAAGAAGTCAACAGAATATTGGAACACTTAAGTTCTCATGATGGATTAACAGGTATACCAAATAGAAGAAGTTTTGATGAAGTTTTAGATAAAGAGTGGAAAAGAGCCATAAGAAGTAGTGAAAAAATTTCAATTATGTTAATTGATATTGATTTTTTCAAAAACTTTAATGATATTCATGGACACATAATGGGAGACAGTGCTCTAAAGCTCGTGGCTAAGACGATTAGTAAAACAATAAAAAGACCTGGAGATTTTGTTGCTAGATATGGTGGAGAAGAATTTATAGTAGTACTTCCAAATACTGATTCTAAAGGAGCTTTTGAACTTGCAGAATTAATTAGAAAAAATATTGAAAGTGTAGGAATAATAGATGAAAGTTCAAAAATTTCTAAAGTACTAACTGTTTCTATAGGGGTAACAACAGAAGAACCAAATACGAAATCTAATTTGGAAAATATACTTGAAGATGCTGATTTTGCACTATATGAATCAAAAAAGAATGGAAGAAACATGACTAGCCTATATGCACAAGAAAAAAATAAATTTCATAAAAGAAATACAATAAAAGAGGAAAAAACTGTTTAATATATAATAACAATGTTATATAAGTGTTCAGAATATTCAAAAAAATAAAATATTTTGACTTGTATATATAATTAAGTTGTTATATACTATATTAGAATAGTCGAAGTATTATACTATGAAAGGGGAATCTGATGTCTTTTGATTTAGATTATATAAAAGAAAAAAATAGTTTCATAAGCATAAAGGAATTCGTAGATTTTCTTATAACAAAAGACTTCGCTAAAGATTTTTACAAGGATTTTACAAATGGTGTAGTTCACGAAAAACTCTTTAGAGATATGGAAGGAGATGAATTTACTTATGAAAAGTGTTATGGAGATTATGGAAAATTTCTGACAGTATTTTCGTCAAGCCCAAAAAAGATATTTGTTTATGAGAAAGGAAAGTTAAAAGAATATGATTCGTTTGAGTCTTTTTTACACAATTCTTTATTTACAATTAATTTTAGGGGTAAATTAATTGAAGAAATCTATAGTGAGAATTTATTGACTCATTATACTGGAAATGAAGAGGTAGTAAAAAAAATTGATGAAAACTTCTTTTTGGGGAGTTTAACTATGTATATGCTACCTGATAATGGTGTTTGTGTTAAAACCGATAACAAATGGGGATTTAAGATATTTGATTTGTATAAAGTTGTAGATTATCAAACAGATAAAGAAAGTCTTGAAGTTGCTCTTAATACCTTTAAAAAATATAATGAAGAAAATGAAAGATATATAGTTTATATAGCTTTTTTAGAATTTGTTTTAGATAACTTTAATGATAAAGATAAGTTAGCTGAATATAATGAATTTTTCTTAGAATTTGTTAACAATATGAAATATGCTAAGTATTATATACCACCTTTTTTTCTTGAAAAATTGAAAAATGATGAAGAAAATAGACAAATATATATTGATGTTTTAGTAGACAAGTTAAAAAATAGTAAATTATATCCTATCTTCTTTGGAAAAGCTTTGAAAGATAAGGATAGCTTTTATAATAAAAGATTTGAAGATTATGAAGCTGAGCTTTTCTTTGATGAAGAGGATTATTTGATATCTGTAGGTTATGCTATAGAAAAATTTCCTAAATTACCTGATACATTTTTTAGAAGCATAGATGATAAAATCCTTCTTGATATGATTGATGTTGGAGAGGGAAAAACTCTTCATCCTCTTGTAGAAGAATTGTTTAGAAATCTTTATAAAGATAAAAAACATCTGTTGTTAAATTTAGCTGATAAAATGATGAATAAAGCTTTATTTTTAGCAAATTACTTAGAAAGCAATAAAAAACATAGTTTGGTAAACTTTATCGTTTATTTTGATAATTTTTCTGGCAATAGAGATTATTTTAAATGGTTTAGTAATTTTGAAAAATTATTAATGAAGGATAAAATGGAATCTATTATTTATTTACAAGAATTGATGAATATCTCTACTGATGAAGAAATAAACAGTATAGAAAAAGCAGTTTTATATTATGTTGGAAAAAAATTACTAAAGAAAAATTTAGTAATAGATACTAAAAAGAAAAAAGTAAAAAAACATTTAGACAATATAATCTTAAGCAAAAAATTATTTACTGAAAAGGAAATTGAAGATATTAGAAAAACGTTTCCTAAGTTACCACAAGTATCAATTAATACTGCAGCACTTTATAAAGAGTTATTGGAAGAAACTGGGCAGATTGAAGACAAGGAAAAAAAGGAAAAAAATAAAAAAGCAAGAAGAGGTTTCTTTGACAATTTAGCTAATTCAATAAATTCTGATCCATACCAGTTAGATTTAGTTAGGGAAGATAAAAAATTAAAAAAAGAAAAGAATGTAAATTATAATGACTATACAGAATATATAGATTTAAGGCATAGAATGGATAAATATAAACAAAAACTTGTTAAATCAGAAGAACAAAGTGAACTTTTAAGAAAAAATCTTGATGTAACTATTGAGAAAAAAATTGAAGTACCTAATTTGAAACCTGAAGAACCATTAAGAGAGACAATAGAATCAATTAAAGAGGAGGAACTAGCTTCTACTAAACCTTTTACTCTAGAAAATACTACTCAAAAAATAGATAGAGTATTAGAAGGGAGTGAAGGTACTTTTTTAGGAGATAATAAAGAAGAGTCAGTATCACTCGATAATCTGGAAAAAGTGATAATTGAAAAAACTCAAGAAGAAGTTGAAGTTTCTGAAAAAATTGAAATATTTAAAGAAGAGAAGATTGTAGAAAAAGTCCAAAAAGAAGAGCCTAAAAAAACATTAGAAAGTGACTTAGGTTTAGATTTTGAAACATTAAAAGCATTAAAAGAAATAGTAGAGAATCCAAATGCAAAAGCTATTTTAGCTTTAAAATCATTACTTGATAACCCAAATATTGAAAGTTTAGATAGTTTAAGAGGTGCAATTGGAGAAACTTCAGAAGATGAACATTTAGATGTAAATGCAAAAGAAGTAGAAACAAAATTGGTAAAATCTGAAACGAAAGAAAAAAGTAAAGGTGATGGATATAAATTAGTTGATGAATTTGAGTATTTTGGAAATAATTTGATAGCACTGCAAAAAGAAATTGAAGCTAGGGTTATGAGTGTTAATAAGGGACAAATCTTTGTTGCTCCTAAGTTCCTTCAAAAATTATACATTTTAAAAGATGATGATGTATTAAATTTTGAAAAGGGGAATATAAGAATATTTTTACACTTTAATAGACTAGTTTCAAGTAAAATAAAAATTTATAAAAAAGATTAATTCAAAGGACTTTAGGTATTTTTGCTTAAAGTCCTTTTATATCCTATAGTTATAAAAAGATTAATAATTGAATTTTCTTAATTTTTTAATATTATTAAAAGAATTAAATTTGAATTAATATAAAATAAATAATTATTAAAACATATAGAGTCCTATAATTTATTATATGAAAAATTTTAAAAAATTAAATTATAAATATATCTAATTAATGATATAATAATTCTACTTAAAAAAAGAGGAGGATGTATGAAAGCAAAAATTATAAACATAAAAATAGGGAATAAAGAAAATATTAAAAATTCTTTAGAAAAATATAGATATTTTATCAATAATGATTTAATAACAAGAGATGAAATTTTTTTTCAACATTTTAATATTATTTTTTTAGATGAAAACAATGAAAAACTGAAAATAGATAATTTAAGTTATAAAGGAAAAGGTATAGTCAAAGAATATTTAAATTTATGTCCAAGTAATGAAAGTTTAAATGAAGTGTTATTTTTTGCCTATGCTTTAGAAATTGAAGAATTAAAAGAAGAAATATTAAATACACTTAAGGATATTGTAAAATATTCTAGAGAAAAGAACGATACGAATAATATGTGGATAGGTGAAGACTCAGTATTTGGTTTGGGACCTATATATATTTTTTCAAGATACTATGATCAATATTCATATCTATTAGGTGCATATTTGATTCCATATTGGGATGAAGAACATGCTCAATATGTTATAGATTTACTAATTAACTATACAACTTCAAAGGGAATATGCAGAGAAACTCTAAAGATTTTTGCTTATTCAGACAATTCCTCATTTAGAAGAAGTATTTTTGGAGAAAAATATATATGGAGTCATAAAGAGAGTGATTATATAATTAACCGTAATTACAAAAGTTTAAAAAAGTGGTTTAGAGAAAATAAAAAAGATTATGAGTGGTTTAAAGAAACTTTAATGAAAAGGTTTAATGAATATGATTATATTCAATACTCAGAAGATACCTATGAAGAACATCCTATAGATGATTTTTATTTGACTTTGTTAGGCGAGTTTGAATTAACAGATGAATTTAATGAGTTCTTCATTTATGATACTTGTGATATTGAAGCAAAAGAGCTTGAAGAAAAGATAATAAACAATTTGGGAAAACCTCTAGTAAAAAAAATAGAAGAGGAGAATGATAATTACTATTATAAAGGAGAATGTATTGAAAAATGGAAGAAATTTATAGTAGATTATTTTGGTTATCATATTTGGTCTTATGTGGAAAAAGGTGGTTCTGTTGAGATTTTGAATGATATAGAAGGAATTAATGGTAAAGAATTATTGTCTATAACAAAAAAGTCTTACGACTTCTTATATAAAGAAATAAAGTATTATGTAGGTGCATTCGACAGTGTAGAAGAGGAAATACATAATATATTTGGAAATCTTTTTTACGATTTATATAATGAATACGAGTATATAGAAGTAGGAAAGATAAATCTTCATAATGGAAGCAATTATCAATTAATTAGGTTTGTTGATTTTATTTATTATTTATTTTCAAAAAAGCCTTTTGCTAGAGACTTTGTTGATTTTGTAGTAGAAGAATATAAGCTTTTATCAATAGTTCAATTTGAAGAAAGATACTGTGAAAATTTTCAAGATAAATTTGTATTAAATAGTAAAGAATTTTTTTCTATGCATGATGAAGCCTATGGAGATGAATTAGAAAAACTTTATAGGGATTTCAACCAGTTAAGAGATGAAAATGCTCTATTGGCTATAGATACTTTGGATAAATTTAAAATGTTTGATTTATATGGATTTGATTATAATCAAATTAATTATAGATGGATGCTTTTTAGAGCATATATTTTATCAAAAGATATTGAAAATAAGTATAGTGATGAAGTTACTTTAAGGATAAAGAAAGATTTTGATAATGATTTTTTAGAATCTTTTTTAGAAAAGATTAAAATAGCTTCAAATCCAGAATTACTTAGAGAATATGAAGAGTTAAAGGATATAATTTACTATAAACCGAAAATGCCTTCTCAAGAACTTATGATGAAAGTTATGAGAGTAGGTATAAATAATTTAGATGGTAATGAAAAAGAAATAATCATGAATTTTAAAGATGCAAAAGTTCCTTCTACTACTGGAATAAAAGAGCTTATAGAGAATATGTTACTTGCTTATTTAGATAATGGAAAAACTAAGTATAGAATTTTTGATGATGATAATGTAAAAATATATATGCAGATAATATACTTAATTTCAAAAGCTTATTATAATAGTTTTGAAAAAAATAAGATTAAAGGGTTTGAAAAATTAGAATTACTTTTAAATACTTTTGTCCACATAAGTCCGATAATAGTGATAGAAATTTTCTCAAAATTATGGAGACAAAAATGGAGAGAATTTAACGATGAAATTTTAGGAATAATTGATTTTAAAGAATCTTTGAAAAAATTTAAAATTCCTGAAGAATCTTTTTTTGCATGGCATTTTGAATATGCCAATAGAAATTCTAATAAAGAATTAGAAAGTTTAATAGATATATTAGGTAATATAGACGAAGAAGAAGAAAATTCATTTTTTGGTGGAATAAATAGAAAGAAAAAGGAATATGCTCATAGAGCTTTGGATAAAATTAACTTGGATATTAAAATAAAAGTACTAGAAAGTGTTCAAGAAAAGTATGGAATTGATACAGAATTAAAAAATACTTTATTATCTTTATTAAAAATACAAATAGAAGACGTGCTAGTGAGTCAGGATCAATGTCAATTGATTTTAAATGACTATACAAATGCAATATATAATGGTTTAATAAAAGACTTTAATGGTGATTTTGACTATATAATAAAGGAAAAAATTTTGAATAGGGAAGAAATTCTTAATAAATTAAATGATTATACGGAAAAATATCATATATTTTTTGAAAAAAGAAAAGATTCTTATAAACTTTATGGACATAAGGAATTATTAGGGCCAGTATTAAAAGCAGAAGAATATAGTGGTTACTTTCCATATGACTCGAAAATAATTATTACTGATAATATTGGAGAAGTAATTAATAAGAAAAAAATTGTTGAAGAAATATATGAATATTTAACAGGTAAAAAAGAATTTGAAGAAATTGAAAAATATAAAGTTGCATTCAGAGATTATATTAGTAGGGGTGATAATAACTTAGAATTTAGTTTTTTGTTAAATAAATTAGATAAAGAAATTTTTATTAGATTTATTAGATTGTTAAATAAAGGGAAAATTAGAAATCTTAATGAAGAAATTGAAAAAGTATTAATGTATAATTTGGAATTTTTTGATAGAGTCAATGAGATAATATCTCTTGAGAATATGTATGAAATAGTTGCAAATTTATTGAAAAAAATAGAAATTGAAGAGATAAACTATATTAATAATAGGATATCAGTGGTAGAGGTAATACAAAAACAAAATTCAAAAAATAGATTAAGAATATTGACTAGGTTAAAAGAATATAAATTAAGTGTATATACAGAACCTTTTAAAAATGACGAATCAAGGTTAATTAGAGATTTATTTAATTACTAAGAAATAGATTTTTTTGTGTAGTTAATTTATCTAAATTTATTTGCTTTTAAAGTTTTTTTTAATTCCTGAATTGTATAATTAAATGCGACAAAAAATAGAAATCTCATAAATTATCTGGTAAAGTCTAAGTCTGGCCAAAGACAGAAAGGATAATTTATGAGACAAGGACATTTTACCATTGAAAATAGAGAAAATCTACTAAAATATCTATAACAAGGACTAAGTGTATACAAAATATCACTAATTATAAGAAAAGAAACCATATGACTCCTAATAATTATAGTTCTTCTAAAGTTCAGGAGAACTATAATTTAAGAAAACTAATTGTGGAAGAAAAAATAAAATAACTAAAAAATTCCTCATAGCTATATTTATCGAAAACCTTATTAGAGAAGAGAAATACATACTTGAACAGATAGCGGATAGATATAAAAAAGGAATAGGAGTAAGTTTTAAGACTATTTATGGAGCTATAAATACTAATATTTTACCTATTGAATTAAAGAATATTTTATTTAGGAAGGGAAGATATAAACCTAAAGGATATAATGAAAAGTGAGGAAAAATAAATAACAAAAGACCTATAAAAGAAAGGTGCCCAAAAGCAAATAACAAGAGAAGAAGTGGGTATTTTGAAAGAGATATAGTAACAGGAGTAGGAAAAAAAGGAGCTATAGTGATTAAGGTTTTTCCCTAGATCCAAAACTTCATAATTTTAAAAATCTAGAGCTAAAAAGAATTAATGGAACTTAATTGTGTTTAAAATAAAAAGACCCAAAATCAGGAAAACCAAGATTTTGGGGGCAAATATAAAAAATACTATAAACTTCAAGATAATTTGTTTTTAACTCTTTAAGAAATTCTAAAAATTAACTTAAAATAATGTTTTTGAGTATGAAAATTTTTAATTATTTTTTAATTATGCCAAGAAACTGTTGAAGTCTTAAATCTACTTCTGAACCAAAAAACTTTTTCGGCTTCTCATCAACTCTAATGACGCCCTCATACATAAATATAATTCTATCAGAGACTTTTCTTGCAAATTCCATTTCATGAGTAACAATTATCATTGTAATATCTCTTTTAGCTAAGTCTTCTATAACTTCTAAAACTTCATTTACAAGTTCAGGATCAAGAGCTGAAGTTGGTTCATCAAATAAGATTACATTTGGTTCTAAAGCCAGTGCTCTAGCAATAGCTACTCTTTGCTGTTGCCCACCACTTAATTCGTTTGGATAACTACTAGCTTTTTCTCTTAAACCTACTTGTTCGAGTAAATCGAATCCCAATTTTTCAGCGACTTCTTTTTTTATACCTCTAGTTATAATTAAACTTTCTGTTATATTTTCAAGAGCATTTTTATTCTTAAACAAATTATAATCTTGAAAAACCATGGAAGTTTTTTTTCTAAGTGCTATTCTATCTTTTTCTTTAGCTTCTTCTATAGTCACACTTAAATTATCTATAGATATAACTCCAGAATCAGGGTTAGCTAAAAAATTTATAGATTTTAAAAGAGTTGATTTTCCAGAACCACTAGGTTCAATAATACTAACAACTTCACCTTTTTTTACTTCTAAATTTATTCCTCTTAATACCTCTAAAGAACCAAAATTTTTCTTTAGATTTTCAATCTTTAACATATCATCACCTAAAACCTTTATTCATCTCTTTTTCGAGGCTTTTATTATAGTAACTTAACAATAATGTAATAACCCAGTATATTAATCCTACAGCTAAGTAATTTTCTAAAAATCTAAAACTGGCTGCTGCACTAATTTTTGCTTGTCCCATCATTTCTTTTACCCCTAAAGTAAATGTAATAGCAGTACCCTGTATTAAATTAATCATTGTATTTCCCAATGGAGGAATAGCAATTCTAGCAGCTTGAGGTAAAATTATCCTAAACATAGCTTGTTTTTTACTCATTCCAACTGATAATGCTGCATCCATTTGTCCTCTATCAACTGCATCAATAGCTGCTCTTATTATTTCAGACATATATGCACTTGCATTTATGCTCATAACGAATATAGAAGCATAAATAGCTGTTATTTTTCCAAATTGAGGAAAAAGTTGTGGTAAACCGTAAAAAAAGATAAATAACTGTACTAGTAGAGGAGTTCCTCTAAAATAACTTACATATAAATTTATTACATTATTAAGATTTTTATTATCAAGTCTTCTAAGCAAAGTTAAACCAGTACCTATTAATAATCCTATTACAAAAGCACTAAAGGCTAAAGTAAGAGTTAAAGGCAGAAATCTGCCAATAACTACAAATCTACTTAGAAAATAACCAAAATCAAAGTTAATTTTCATAATTTTCTCCTATTATTTTGCTGTTATATCTACTGGAAACCATTTTAGTGAAATTTTTTCAAAAGTTCCATCAGCATGCATATTTAAAATTGCTTCATTTAATTTTTTTATTAATTTTTCGTTATCTTCATTATTTACAAATGGGAAGGCATTTCTCATTTTCTTAACAGGTTCACCACCTAATTGTAAAGGTAAACCAGATTCTTTAATAGCAGTTAACCCAGCTAACTTGTCATTAAGAACAGCATCAATTCTACCTAATGAGACATCTTGTAATGAACCTATATAGCTCTCATAAGTAATAATTTCAATTTCATTATTTACATCAAACTTTCTCAACATCTCTTCATAATTTGAACCTAATGAAACACCTACCCTTTTACCTTTTAAAGTTTCAAAATCATAAACTTCATTATTTCCTTTTTTAACTACTAATTGAGCACCATAAAATACATAAGACTCAGTAAATAAATACTTTTCTTTTCTAACATCAGTTACTGTAATTTGATTTGCAATCGTATTGATTTTTCCTGTATCTAACATTCCAAATAAACCACTAAAAGCAGAAGTTTCATATGACACTTCAATTCCAGTTCTTTTAGAAATCTCTGACCATACATCTATCTCAAAACCTTGTAGATTTCCATTATCATCTTGGAAAGTATATGGTTTATAACTTCCACTTGTACCTATAACGATTCCTTTTGCTTCTTCTTTTTTCCCAAGTGTTGTTAAACCTACAATTGCAATAACTGCAATTACTAAAATACCTAACAGTCCTTTTTTCATCTTCATCCTCCTATATAAAAATATTATAAACTTTATACGTGATAAAACCAACATTAATATTAAATTTGATTTTTATCTGATTGGCACCAACTTAGTTGAATTAAGTATACAGAAGTTTAGTGACTATGTCAATAAATAATTTTATAATTCCTATCGGATATATAGGTATTAGTTTTAGAGAACAATAAAAACAATAAATTGTAAATAAAAAATAGAGAAAATTTCTCTATTTTATCTTTTTAAAATTGAAATAAGTATGGGGCTATTATTACAAAATATCTGATTATGGATTTTATTCTACTAGAAACTTTCTACTTTTAAACTTGATTATTGCAAGAGAAAAATGAAAATAACGTTTATATATATATGTTTTTTATTTTATTAATTTAGTAAATAAACTCTTTTATATTAGAAAAAAATTCAAAAATATAGTAAGAAAAGCTAACAAATTATTTGAGATAATATAACTTTATAATTTTATTATCTGAATTTTAAAGGATTTAAAGGATTATTTTTATATCTAATTTCGTAATGCAAGTGGGGACCTGTACTTCTTCCACTATTTCCACTTTTAGCAATTAGACTACCTTTTTTTACAACTTGTCCTTTTTTGACCTTTATTTTTGAGAGATGTCCAAATAAAGTAGTATATCCATAACCATGATCCATGATTACTGTGTAACCATAACCATTAATCCAACTAGCTAGAATAACTTTTCCCTTTTCAGGTGCATAAACAGAAGTACCCAAATTAGCTTTTAAATCTATTCCACTGTGTTTAACTTTTTTTTTACCAGTAATAGGATCTGTTCTATATCCCCATTGACTAGTAGCTCCCCTCCAAATTATTGGCCATCTAAAGTTCAGGGGAATATTGTTTACACTTTTTTCAAAATATAGTTTCTGACCTATATAAATATTGTTGTTTTTAATATTATTAATTTTTTTCAATTTTTTTAAAGTAATATTATTGTTTTTTGATAGACTAAATAAAGTATCGCCTTTTTTAACTACATAAACTTTCTTCTTTTTTTCTTCTACTTTCAATTTTTGTCCAAGGTATATGATGTTTGAAGATAAGTTGTTTAACTTCATAAGTTTACTCACTTCTAAATTATATTTTTTAGATATGCCGTAAAGTGTATCACCTTTTTTAACCACATAGGTATTTGAATAGGTATTTATAGTTAAAAGCACTGTCAATATTAGTTTTTTCAATTTTAAACCTCCACATCTATAGTATACGGTAAATGTGATTTTTTTGTGATAAAAAGAATCTTAACTAACTATAAAATATAATATTTATCTTTATATATATAAAAAAATATGATAAAATTTAATAACAAGAGGAGGGGTTTATGAAAAAGAAAATATTGGTAACAGCTATACTTGGGACATTTGTAGCGTGTAGTAGTATGCAGAAAACAACACTTTCAAAAAATGAAATAGAAGTACTTCATATTGGAAGTATTTATACTAAAAATGGTAAAGCTTATAATATTTTTGATGACACATTAGTTAATGGCATTGTTAAATATGAAGATAATTACTATAATAAAGTAGAAATTATTAAATATGAAGAGGGCTTAGCGATAGAAACTAAAGAAATTTCAGATGGAGTTTTATTAAAATCAATTTCATTAAATAAACAAGGTAAAAGTAATGGAGCTTTTTATTATGATAGTGGCTCTAATATTATAGAAGGTGTTGTGAAAAATGGTTTGATACAGGGAAGTTTGAAAGTAGAAGGTGAAGGGGTAAAAACAACTAAAAACTATGTAAATAGCATATTACATGGTAAAAGTGTAGTTGTAAAAAATGGAAAAGAAGAAGTTCTTTATTATAATAAAGGACAAATTGTGTCAAATGAAAAAAGTGTAGAAAAAATGACAGAAATAATTTTAGATTCAAATCCAGAATCATATTCTAATTTGGAATATAGAGATGGATTATATTATGAAAATAATAATAAATTATTTACAGGAACAGCTTTTGATAAGCACTATTCAGAGTATGTTTATTATAATATTAATGGTGGAGAAATAAATGCAAAATTTGTATATAAAGAAAATAGTTTAGATCAATATGGGAATTCGATTATGTATTTTTCCCCTGTAACTATGACTTATTATGAAGGGGATAAAATAAAAGAAACTTCATATGACGATTATAATGAATTTGGACTTTTTAATGGTTATAGAGAATTAAATAAAGAGGGAAATATTCATGGAAAAGTTATAGAAGTTTATTGGAATGGGTCAAGATTAGAAAAAGATGTTTATAATGATAAAATTATGGGTAAAGCTACCATGTACAAAGCAGATGGTTCTATCGCTGAAATTCATAATTATGAAGAAGAAGCCTATAATTTAATTGGATACTATGATTATTTAAATGATAAAAAAAGAGTAATTGGTGGTGGAGTTAGAAATGAAGACGGATTTCATAGAGTTGGTAAATGGATTTGGTATTTTGAAAATGGAAATATAGAACAAGAAATTGATTTTAATTTTTTAGATGATTATGCTTATTCAAAAATTTACTGGGAAAATGGAAATATTAAAGAAGAAGGTAAAATGACTTATTGTGCATGTTACTATTTAGGTGAAGTGAAAAAATATGATGAAAGCGGTACCCTTATAGCAGTTGAAATTTACGATACTGAAGGGAATGGAGAGCTAATAAATAATCAAGATATGTAATAACTAAAATTTTATTAGGTATATGAAACAGATAAAGGTTAAAATTCCTATTTTAATGTGATTTTAGCCTTTCAATTTTTATTTATATACTTGTTATAAATTCTAAAATTTATAGTGAGTATTGTGCAGGTGATACACTTCTTCAATAAACCTATGTAAAAGGTTTTAAGGAAGGGCTTATTTGGAGTAAACCAAATGACTACCATGATTATCAATCTACAAGGGGAAGCCCTATCCTGTTTATATTTAATAACAATTCACCTTAATTTTTTATGTTTATACTTGTATTTAAAACTTTACTTGTTAAATGACCTCATTGGTAAGTATATATATATTGTT
>CAZFBB010000014.1:0-29846 GCA_964517235.1 uncultured Fusobacteriaceae bacterium | reverse complement strand
AACAAGCAAGAAATGTAGCTGACCATATTAATGGAAGAAAAACTTTAAATAGAGGTTATATTGGTTCTTCTGTCATAAAAGTTTTTGATTATAATGCAGCTTCTACTGGATTAAATGAAAAACACCTAAAAAACATGAATATTGATTATGAAAGTGTAAGAATTATTCCTGGCGATAAAGTTGGTCTTATGCCTGACAGAGAATTTATGCATTTTAAATTATTATTTGAAAAGGGTAGTGGAAGGATACTTGGTGCTCAAGGTATAGGTAAGGGTAATGTAGATAAAAGAATAGATGTTATAGCTACTGTTTTAAAATTTGGTGGGAATCTTGATGACCTTAGAGATTTAGAACTTACATATGCTCCTCCATTTGGAACTGCAAAAGATATAGTAAACTATGGTGGTTATGTAGGTTCAAATATTAACGAAGGAAGTGCAAAAGTTGTCCATGTAGAAGAAGTAAGAAAGCTTGTTAAAGAGAAAGCTCTTCTTGTGGACATAAGAGAAGGTGTAGAACATAAAAGAGCTCATATAATAGATTCATACAATTTACCTCTTAGTCAGTTAAGAGAAAGATATGAAGAATTACCAAAAGATAAAATTATATACCTTTATTGTAAAAGTGGTCAAAGAAGTTATAATGCTGCAATGGCTTTGCAAAATTTGGGATATAAAAATGTGTATAATATAGCAGGTGGTATTCAGGCTCTATCATATTTTGAATATTATAATGACAAAGTAACTAATAGAGAAAAGATAATTACAAATTATTCATTTTAATAGTGTTTTTTAAGAGGATATTTTAGTATAATACCAAATTATCAAATATTTTCTATAATAAAATTTTATTGCTTTTTTACTATATTTAGAGTTACAAACAGCTATTTTTACTTGTAACTCTAATATATTCTTCTATTGCTTTTGTATTAAAATAAAGAAAATTCAAATGATTCTAAGGGAACTAACCATTTACTTTTAATATTAAGTTATTTTTACTAACTCCAATTTAAATATCTAAATATTCTAAAATTTTCTTTTTATACTCTAAAAACTCCTTTGTTAATGCAAGATCTTTTACTCTAGGTCTAGGAAGTTTAATATTAATTTCATCTAATATTTTAGCTGGACTTTTAGACATAACATAAACTTTATCAGATAGAAATATTGCTTCATCTATATCATGTGTAATAAAAAGTACAGTATGTCTATGTTTGGTCCAAATAGCCATAAGCCATTCTTGCATCTTACTCTTTGTAATTGCATCAAGAGCTCCAAAGGGTTCGTCAAGCAACATCAAATCAGAATTGATAAGAAATGTCCTAAGTAAAGCAGCTCTTTGCCTCATTCCCCCACTTAACTCTTTAGGATAATATTTTTCAAATCCCTTTAATCCAAAATCTTCTAATAATGGGTTAATATAATTAGAAAATTCAGTTTTTTTAATTCCAGCAACTTCAAGTGGTAGTGAAGCATTATCAAATAGGGAACGCCAAGGTAGAAGTAAATCTTTTTGTGGCATATAAGCTATTGGATTTTGATAATCACGTCCTTCTACTCCCTCTACTCTACAACTTCCTAGATATATTTTATCTAATCCATTAATAATCTTAAAAAGAGTACTTTTTCCACAGCCACTAGGTCCAAGTATAGTTACAAATTCACCTTTTTTGATATTTAAATCTATATTATCTAATATAACCTTCCCATCATATTCTTTTGACAAACCTTCTACCTCTAAAACATCCATATTATTCTCCTAAAAATTCATTTGTAAATGCTTTTTTCATATCTGTTTTATTATTAATAAGTCCATTGTCAAATAACCAATTTTGATAATTTTCCCAAACAGATTCTTTTTGTCTTCCCCAATATGGAGACTCATCTTGATACCTACTTGCTAAATACTTGCTACTTTCAATTACAAGTTCTCTATTTAATTCTGGTGCATTATCCAATAAGATTTCTCCTGCTTCTACTGGATTAGTTATTGCATATTCATAACCTTTTTTAACAGCTCTCATAAATTTTTCTACTAATTTTTTGTCTTTTTTTATAAGTCTCTCATTAGTGATAATTACTGGTGTATAATAATCAAGAGCATCATCATAGGCTCTTAGAGGTATATAGTCAATTTCAAATCCCTTTAATTTAGCTTCTATATTTGTCCATGCTTCAAATACCCAAGCAAAATCTACTTGTGATTTACTTGTTTGAAAAAAATCTGCTGAACCTGTAGTTAATATATTAATATCTTCTACTTTTCCCCCATCTTTTTCTATCATAGCCTTTAATGTAGCTTCTTCTACTGGTGACCCCCAACCGCCATAATTTCTACCTGCCCAATCCTTTGGACTCTTTATTCCTTTTTCCCTTAGACTTGCAAAACCACTTGTATTATGTTGTATAACTGCTCCTATACTTACTACTGGTACCTCTTCTAATCTAGCAAAAGTAACTGCCTCTTGATATGAAATACCAAATTCAGCCCTTCCACTTGCTACTAATTGATCTGAAGTTCCTCCACTTGGTTGCAAAATTTCTACTTCTAATCCCTCTTGTGTAAAATATCCCATATCCTTTGCAACATAAAGACCTGTGTGATTTGTATTTGGTGTCCAATCAAGTACAAGTGTAATATCTCCTGCTACCAAAGTAAATGTAACTAATAAAAATCCTAATATTTTTTTCATCTTATCCTCTTTCCTTCCATGGCATAAATAATCTTTCTATACCTTCTATTAATTTAAATAATATTATACTAAGTAAAATAACTATAAGTATACTTGCAAATAATCCATCTGTTTTAAAGGAACTTAATGTACGAGTCATATAGATTCCAAGTCCACTTTTTGCTCCTAACCATTCTCCAATTACTGCTCCCATTATTGCATATGTAGCTGATATTTTTGCACCTGCAAAAAAACTACTAAGACTATTTGGTAATATCCCCTTTAAAAAAATCTCTCTCTTGCTAGCCCGCATTACATAAAATAAATCTAGTAGCTCTTTATCAACACTAGCTAATCCATCTAAAAAACTCACTAACATGGGAAATATGCAAATTACTATGACTATGACTATTTTGGGCATTATTCCAAAGCCTAACCATATTAATATAATTGGTGCTATGGCTATAAGGGGTATAGTTTGTGATATTAATAAAAAAGGATAAATTATTGCTCTTAATCTCTTTTTATTATATATACTCGCACCTATTATAAAAGCAAGTATTACCGAAATTATAAAGCCTACTATAGCTTCATATATAGTTATTAGAGAATGCTCAAGTAAAATTTCTCTATTTTCCCATAAAGTTTTCAATACTCTACTAGGAGCTGGTAGAATATATTTAGGTATCTTATTAACTTTAACTATAATCTCAGTTAAAATCACTAAAAAAACTAGTGTTACTAAAAAATATAGATTATTTTCTAAACTTTCCAACTTTTTCTTCAATAGTAATTCCACCTTTTTTATAATCAAATTTTGCAATAGTGCAAACTCTATCTGCTCCTTTTTCAAAGCAAATCTCTTGTGATTTTTTAAGAACTTCTAATAAAATATCAAATTCACCTTCAATAGTAGTACCTAAACCTCCAACTTCATACTTTAAACCTGTACTTTCAATATATTCAATTACTTTATCTATAATACTATACCTCTCCTTTTCTGTACAACCATCTATACTTGGTAATATTTGTATATCCATATTTGCTATAGCCATAATTCCTCCAAAAAAAAATCCAGACAGAAGTCTGGTTAATATAAAAAACTTCCTACGCTAGAATTACCTAGTTCAGGTTAACGGTCGAATCTTAATTCCTCTCAGCCATAAGCTCCCGTGTATATTCTATTTATGAATGAAGTATATCAAAAGGTTCTTCTCTTGTCAATAAAATCATAGATGATATAACATCTTTTTTTTCCTTTTAATCTAACTTAAACTTTAATAATTAAACTCTGCACTAATCAATATTTTTTATTAAAAAACTAGAAAATCATTTGTTTGAAAAAGATACAAAAAATAAAAAAGAGAGTTGATGAGACTCTCTTTATTAAAATAAAAAAGACTATTAAGAGTTGATGATGTCCTCTTATATTCTAAGTATATTATATTCTTTTTATTAAGTCAATATCTATATTAATTTATTTTAATAATAATTTAATTTTATCTAATTTAAATTTAATCTCAATAGGAGGTTATAAACCTCCCATTATCAAGACAAAAAAAGACTAAAAAATTAAATAAATAAAGCTATATAGCTTATTTAAAAAAAATTCTTCTACTCACTATACTTCTAATTTAGTCATACTAATATTAATTTTTTTTCCTCTAATTTTTTTTTGATTAATTTTTTATAATTTCTACACAAGGCATTATAAATACCTTTAATGGCAATAAAAAATATTTAAAAATATTATTATACAATGTTTATTTTTTGAACTTTTCATATTTTGTACTAAAGAGATTTAAGAACTTTTAATTTGACTTTTTATATTTATTTTAGTATAATCTATGAAATTTATAATTTGTCAATAAATATCATATAATCTCGTAATATGGACGAAAGTTTCTACGATTCACCATAAATGAATCACTATGATTTTTAAAATATTTATTTTAAAAATCACCTTATAGATAGCTATGGTGATTTTTTTTAGGAGGAAAAATGGATTTATCAAAATGGAAAAGTGCTGATTTTTTAGAAAAACAGTTTAAACTATCAGAAAGAAATACTAATATTAAACAAGAGTTTATTGGTGGCTTAACAACATTTCTAACTATGGCTTATATCATTTTTGTCCACCCTAGCATCTTGTCTGAAACTGGAATGGACAAAGGAGCTCTTATTACTGTTACTTGTTTATCTGTTATTGTTGGTAGTCTTATTTCAGCATTTTGGGCAAATGCACCTCTTGCACTTGCTCCTGGTATGGGTCTTAATGCTTTTTTTACCTATACTCTAGTACTAGGCAAAGGTTTATCGTGGCAGACAGGTTTGGGTGTCGTTTTTATTTCAGGTTTATTCTTTTTACTACTATCTCTTGGAGGTATAAGAGAAAAGATCGCTCAAGCTATACCAAATTCATTAAAAGTAGCTGTTACTGCTGGGATTGGTTTATTTATGTCATTTATTGGTTTAAAAAGTCTTGGGTTAGTAGTTGCTAATCCTGCTACTCTAGTAGGGTTGGGAGAATTTACAACTCCTGTTATTCTCGGTCTTATTGCTCTTATTATTAGTTTCATATTAGAGATAAGAAAGGTCAGAGGTGGAATAATTATTGGAATGGCAATTGCATCCATAATAGGAATAGTTTTAGGAGAAGTAAATATGCCTTCTACTCTAATTTCATTACCTCCAAGTATAAAACCTATTGCTTTAAAACTTGATATAAAAAGTGCATTGAAATTTTCTTTACTTGGTCCTATATTTTCATTTATGTTTGTTGATTTATTTGATTCATTAGGTACACTTATTGCTTGTGCAAAAGAAATTGGTTTAGAAGATGAAAATGGAGAAATAAAATCACTTGGCAAAATGCTCTATACAGACGTTTCTTCAACTATATTAGGTTCTTTATTAGGAACTAGTACAGTTACTACTTTGTCTGAAACTACAGCTGGAATAGCTGCTGGAGCAAGATCAGGTCTTGCTTCTGTATTTATTGCACTGTTTTTCTTTTTGTCAATGTTTTTTACTCCTATAATTGGGGCAATACCTGCATTTGCAACTTCACCAGCTCTTATAATAGTTGGAGTTTATATGTTTAAAAATATTATCGATTTAGATCTACATGATTTTAAAGTAGCCATACCAGTTTTTATTACTCTGTTATTAATGCCTCTGACATATAGTATTAGTACAGGATTGAGTTTTGGATTTATCTCTTATATACTTGTTCATATAGGAACAGGGGATTTCAAAAAAATTAATCCTTATCTATGGTTTATTGGTTTTTTATGTTTAGTTAATCTAATTGTATAATTCTCTACTAAATATATACAAAGAATTTTAAAGGAGTTCTTTGAACCTATCAACCTAGATAATAATATTTTAACAGCAATTTACCTTGATTTTTTTATATTTATACTTGCATTTGAGTCTCTATCTACTGAGATTTTTCATTTGCAAGTATATACCCTCTTTGGTAGCTTTAAGTCTTCAATTAATATAACATTATATTTTTTCTTAAACAAAAACTTCCATTGCAATAAGGGCAAACCCTGCTATTAAACCATAAATTGCTAATTTTGTTTTAAATGTTTCTTTTTGAATATTTTTATTCTCCATAAAATCATCAACAGTATTTTTACTTAGCATAGCAAATTTGTTAGCTATCATAGCTCCTGCATATATTAAATAAAAAGTACCATGTAATATTATAATTGTTTTAGCTGGGAAGTTTGCAGTAGAAGCGATAAATATATCCAATAAAAAACTTGCAATTACAATAACTATTAATATGAAAATTTCTTTTAATATTTTTTTAATCATAATACCTCCATTGGAAGTATTATAGCAAAAAAGTAAAAGATGAACAACTATACTTTGTCTTTTGATTTAGAAGGAAGATAGGTTCGAAAATATATAATAATACATAAAAAATAAATGACCAATTATTAAAAATCAGTCATTTGTCTTTAACCTAAAATTATCTGTATTTAGGCAGTTTTCATATAATTTATTAACTTTGTTAAAAATAGTGTTACATAAAAGGGATTTTCTGTTTTAGGAAAGTTTACATCACAGAAGAGTATAGCTTCCAATGCTTTTAAGTCCTCTTCTTCTGCTAAAGTACAAACTTTATAAATTTTCTTTTTAAGAGATAGATTATTCTCTCTATTTCCCAAAATTTCTTCTATGCCCTCTTTTATAAGTGGGTTAATATCTGCATTAAAACCTTCAAATTTCATCTTATCCCTTGCTTTTTTAGCAAAAATTTTAAACTTCTCTTCTAACTCTTCATCTTCAAATATAAAATGTTTGTAATTACGTTTGATAAAAGTTTGCATCTCCTTTATAAGTTCTTCTATATCTTCTACTGTAAAAACTTCCAAAAGATTATCATAACTTGCTTCAAAGGAAAGGGTAATATCTTCATCTGTTTGATACATTACTTTAATCAATTTATCGGACTCTAAGTTTTTGATAAGACCTCTTATTATGGTTCTATCCATCTCTAATTTTTCTTCCATGTCACAAATACTAAAATTATATTCTGCATATTTAAATTTTGCAGGTATAATATTTCTTAAAAGATTGAAAAATGCTATCTCATGCGTAAGTTTTTTCTCCATTGTCTTTCCCCTTGATTTTTTAGTGTCATAACATTATACTCTTTTTAAACGAAATAGTCAAAAAGGTTTACTAATCTTTCTTAAACAAATCAACTATAATTTTGGCTACACGCCCTATTAAATATAGAATAAGAGCTTCTATATAAATAACTTTTCTCGGAGTGGCTGGCGAAAGTTCTAGATTAATAACAAAAAACTCCAAAATTAATATAATAAATAAAAAGATAGCTATTTGTAAAAATGCCGAAATTAACATCTTTAATATATTATTGACATCTTGATAATCCCATTCAATTTTCTTCATAATCATCCCTCCAAAAGCCTATGTTTTTATATACAGAAAAATTTTAAAATTTCCTTTCAAATTAAATATTTATGTATTATACTTCAATAGAGAATCCTATAATATAAGGAGTGGATATGAGACAAATTACTATTAACACAAAGCGGAAATGTGAAATGATTGATATTAGTCAACAAGTGAGGGATTTTATTAAAGAAAGTGATTATGAAGAAGGCATGTTATTCTTGAATACACTTCATACAACAGCTGGTCTTACTATAAATGAAAATGGTGACCCAGACGTACAAGATGATATACTAAGAGCCTTTGAAGAAATAATTCCAAAGATTAGATTTAAGCATTTTGAGGGAAATTCAGATGCACATATTAAATCTACTTTATTTGGAACTAGTTTAACTATTCCCGTAACAAAGGGACAGTTGATAATGGGAACTTGGCAAGGAATATACTTTTGTGAGTTTGATGGTGGTAGAAACAATAGAAAAATCCATTTGAAATTTTTAAAGGGGGAATAGTTTAATGAGTTACTGTATGGTAGTTAGTACATTTGATACAAAGGAAGAAGCTATGAAATTAGGAAGTCAAATGGTAGAGGATAAATTGGCAGCCTGTTGTCAAATTATACCTGGTGTTGAAAGTATATACATGTGGCAAGGAAAAATTAGAAGTTCTCAGGAAATTATATTGTTGGTAAAAACAAAAGGTTATTTAGCTGAAAAAGTTGAAAAATTTATACTTACCCACCATAGTTATCAAACACCAGAAATTTTGAAAATTAATATAGATGATGGAAATGAAAAATATTTAGAATGGTTAGATTGTTGCACAAATAAAAATCGTGGAATTTGTTAAAAAAATCTAATTCTAGACTTGTAGGCTAAAAAAATAAAAACCATTTTAAAAGGTTAAAATTTTGCCTTTATTTTTTTCTCAATTGGTAAATTTTACTAGTAAAAAATCAAATATATTCGTCAAATTATATGGATAGCTACCTCAGATTTCTAACTAATTTCTTTGGAATGCTATCCATTTTTTATTTATATTAATTGTTGTCACATATAATATTTTTCTCAACTTATTGGAAGTATTAACTTCAATTTGTCTAATTTGATATCCTATTAACTACAATATTATCTTTCCCCCTTTACCTTCTAAATCTTTTAGGTAACACTTTTTAATAGTTTACATAATATCATTAATATGGATGATTTCTCCACTTTCTACCTTATTATTTAAAAGAAAATCAATTATTTCCTCTGCAACAAAGGAACTTGACCTAACTTTCCCCTTTTCTTTTGCTTTCTTATAAATAGATTGATTTTCTAAAGAACCTTTACTTCTAAGCTTTAGTTGCATATCAGTTTCTATCATCCCTGGAGAAATTCCTATAGTTTTAATCATAGGATTCTCCAATGCAATAATTTTTGTGAACATATCAAGTGCACTTTTACTACTACAATAAAGGGACATTTCTTCTATTGGCCTAGTAGCGGCTCCAGTACTTATATTAACTATATTCTTTCTTTTATTACTTGTATTTTTTATAAATCCCTTTGAAATTAATATGGGAACAAAAGTATTCAACTCAAAAACATCTTTCATATTTTCATAATCAAGATTTTCAACTTTATCAATATCCCCCAAAGTCCCAGCATTATTAATTAAAAAAACATTATTAAACCTTGAAAAATCATAATTTTCTAATTGACTAATAAGATTAGAAATAAATATTCCATCTAATAAATTTCCCTCTGAAAAAATAAAATTAATATGATTATCAAATTCTTTAGGATAACTCCTACCTATTGCCCATAAACTATCTTCTCTATTCAATACAGCTTTTCCAAATTCCTTGCCTAATCCTCTTGAAACTCCCGTTATAATAAACAAATTCATTTTAACCTCCTTAATTTTATTATACATTTTTTCTAAAAAAATAAAAGGAGTTCAAAAAAATTATTTGGAAAATTTTGTTTAGTTGAACACATTATCTATTTTTAATGCATTTGAAATAGGAAGGATTATAGTAGTAGAAGAACAGGGTGGAAAAGAAAGAGCTAGTTATGGTAAAGAGCTTTTGAAAAACCTTTCTAGAAAATTAACAAAAGAGTTTGGAAAGGATTTTATATTGCATATGGAAAAAGTCAGACAGTTTATGACCAATTTCACCTTTCTCTTTTAAAGAGGACTAATAAAAATTGCAGAGGAAAAGTAATTTTAAAAGTAGTTTATAAATTTATATAAATAGTTTCAAATAGTTTCATCTAGTGGCCAAAATTATTCCTTATTTTGTATAAATTATCCCTTCTTTAATACAATCAATTAACTTGTTGAATTTTTTTATGAAAGAGTGTAAAATGTAGTAAGGGCAGAAATTATTCTTGTATTGATTTTATATGGAGGTATACATGGACGTTAAGAGTTTAGAAAGTAAATTGGTAGGTAAATCAATATCGTTAGAAGTTAGATATGATGATTTTGAATTAGAAACAGTAGGAGAAATGGAAAGTATAGTAGAGTTAGAGGAAGGTATAAAATTTACTTTAAAAAATAATACAAGTGTGTTTACAATTTATGATTATGTAATAGAAGATGAAGATACATTCTTTTTTATGGAGAGAATAAGCGATAATCAAGAGATTATACTTGCTATGATTAAGTTAGTAGAAAATTAATGTAAAAATTTTACTTTTGCATTGACAAGACAAAGAAACTTTGATATAATCTCTAAAGTTTAGGCGAAAAATAGTTAGGAGGTTAATAGATGTTATTTTGTTTAGATAAACTAAAGAAAAAGAATAATATTTTAATAACTGTAATACTGTTTTTGATATTATTGTTTACAATTGAAAAGTTTTTGGTAGTTGGCATGGTGCCACTGTTTGTTATTTTGATTTTATTTGTTGTTATTAATAAAAATATTAATCATAAAGATAAAGGAATGATATCTATTATTATCTAATAGTTGTCATTCCTTTTTTATTATTCTTTGAAAGGGGTAAGAAATGAAAGCAAAGTTAATTTTGGAAAATGGACAAGTGTTTCAAGGAAAAGCATTTGGTCACCTAGAAGAAAGTGTGGGAGAACTAGTATTTAATACTGGTATGACTGGGTATCAAGAATTACTAACTGACCCATCATATTATGGACAAATAGTCGTAGCAACTTATCCACTTATTGGAAACTATGGGGTGAACCTTGAAGATATGCAATCAAATAGCATCAAAGTAAAAGGATTTGTAATCAAAGAAGATGCAAAATTACCAAATAACTGGAGATGTGAATTAACAGTTGATGGATACCTAAAACAATACGGTGTTGTAGGATTCAAAGGTGTTGATACTAGACAATTAACTAAAATCATAAGAGATAACGGAGCAATGAAAGCCCTTATTACAACTAAAGAACTTACACAAAAAGAAATCAAAGAAAGATTTGATAGATTTAGCAATAGAGAAGCAGTGAAAAATGTGACAACTAAAGAAAATTACCAAGTAGCTGGAGAAGGTAAAAAAGTAGCTATAATGGACTTTGGAATAAAACAAAACATAATCGAATCATTTAAAAAGAGGTCGTGTAACATAAAAGTATTTAATGCTTTTGCAACAGCAGAAGAAATACTCCAGTGGAATCCAGATGCTATATTCTTATCAAATGGACCTGGAGATCCAGAAGATTTACCTACAGTAATAGAAAATATAAAAAAGCTAGTAGGTCAATTGCCTGTGTGGGGAATCTGTCTTGGACACCAATTACTTGCACTAGCACTTGGTGGGCATACAACTAAACTCAAATTTGGTCACAGAGGATGTAACCACCCAGTAAAAGACCTTGAAAAAAACAAGATATATATCAGTTCTCAAAATCATGGATATGTTGTGGATAAATTACCTGAAGGTTGTGAACTTACTCATGTAAACCTTAATGATAATACTGTAGAAGGTATGAAAAACGAGGAACTAAGAGTAAGATGTGTACAGTTCCATCCAGAAGCATCACCTGGACCAGAAGAAACAGCATATATATTTGATGACTTTTTAGCAATGTTAGACTAATTATTGAGAAGATTATGGAGGTTAATATAAATGTTAGATAAAAGTATTAAAAAAACACTAGTAATTGGTTCAGGACCAATTATCATTGGACAAGCAGCAGAGTTTGACTATTCAGGAACACAAGCTTGTCAAGCACTAAAAGAAGAAGGGATAGAGGTAGTATTAGTAAACTCTAACCCTGCAACAATAATGACAGACAAAGCTGTGGCAGATAAAATTTATATCGAACCTATTACAGTTGAATATATAGAAAAGATTATTCAAAAAGAAAAACCAGATAGTA
Source organism: uncultured Fusobacteriaceae bacterium (assembly GCA_964517235.1). Classification (GTDB taxonomy): domain Bacteria; phylum Fusobacteriota; class Fusobacteriia; order Fusobacteriales; family Fusobacteriaceae; genus CAZFBB01. The sequence continues at coordinate 17,902 of CAZFBB010000014.1, read as the reverse complement.
TCCTACCAGGTATGGGGGGACAAACGGCACTTAATATGGCTGTCGAACTAAGTAACAAAGGAATACTAGATAAATACGGAGTGAGGGTAATAGGAACTCCAGTAGAAGCTATTGAAAGAGGAGAAGACAGAGACTTATTTAGAGAAGCAATGAACAAAATTGGAGAACCTACTATAGAAAGTATAATAGTAGAAAACTTGGAAGATGGACTAAAATTTGCTGCTGAAACTGGATATCCATTAGTAGTAAGACCAGCATATACACTAGGTGGTACTGGTGGAGGTATTGCAAAAAACTCTGAAGAACTAAAAAATATCTTATTAAAAGGTTTGTCACTTAGTAGAGTTGGGCAAGTATTACTTGAAAAATGTATTACTGGATGGAAAGAAGTCGAATATGAAGTAATAAGAGATGCTAATGGAAACTGTATAACAGTGTGTAACATGGAAAATATAGATCCTGTTGGTATCCATACAGGAGATTCGATAGTAGTCGCTCCATCACAGACTTTGTCCGACAAAGAATACCAAATGCTAAGAACATCAGCAATTAACATTATAAATGAAATTGGCGTAGTTGGAGGATGCAATGTACAGTTTGCTCTACACCCTCACTCGTTTGAATATGCAATTATAGAAATTAACCCAAGAGTAAGTAGATCATCAGCTCTTGCGTCAAAAGCAACTGGATATCCAATAGCAAAAGTTGCTGCAAAACTTTCCCTAGGATATACACTTGATGAAGTAAAAAATGATGTAACAGGAAAAACATATGCTTGTTTTGAACCAGCACTTGACTATGTAGTAGTAAAAATACCAAAGTGGCCCTTTGATAAATTTAAAGAAGCAGATAAAAAACTTGGTACAAAAATGATGGCTACTGGTGAAATAATGGCAATAGGAAACAACTTTGAATCAGCTTTCCTAAAGGGAATTAGGTCACTAGAAATAGGACAAAATAGTATGGTACACAAATTAGCAAGTAGAAGATCATTAGAAGATCTTAAAGCAAGAATCCAATCACCAGATGATGAAAGAATATTTGACTTATGTGAATTGTTAAGAAGAGGGTATCTTAAGAGAAACCTTGCTAAATTGACTGGAATAGATATATTCTTTATTGAAAAATTTGAATGGATAGTAAGACAAGAGGAGCTATTAAAGTCATTAAGTCTTAATGACCTTACTGAAAAGAACCTCAGAAATTGGAAGAAAAAAGGATTTTCAGACAAAGCAATCGCTACATTTATGAATGTAACTGAAGATGATATAAAAGCAAAAAGAACAGAACTTAATATAAAACCTGTATATAAAATGGTTGATACTTGTGCTGCAGAGTTTGAAGCAGTGTCAGCATATTACTATTCAACATATGACCAATATGATGAAGTAGAAGTAACAGATAAAAAAAGTATAATGGTTATAGGAAGTGGACCAATAAGAATCGGACAAGGTATAGAATATGACTATTGTACAGTACACTCTATCTTAGCTCTACAAAATTTAGGTTATGAAACTATAATAGTAAATAATAACCCAGAAACAGTAAGTACAGATTTTTCTGTAGCAGATAAATTATATTTTGAACCATTAACAGAAGAAGATGTGATGAATATAATTGAAAAAGAAAAACCAGAAGGTGTAGTATTGCAATTTGGTGGACAAACAGCAATTAAACTAGCTAAATACATGGAAGAAAAGGGAATAAAAGTAATAGGAACTCAACCAAAATGGATAGATGCAGCAGAAGATAGGGAAAAGTTTGATGAAATTACAGATGAATTAGGAATCAAAAAACCTAAAGGAAAAGCAATTTGGACAACAGAAGCTGGAGTTGATGAAGCAAATAAAATAGAGTACCCAGTACTTGTAAGACCATCATATGTACTTGGTGGACAAGGAATGGAAATCTGTTATGATGAAAAATCACTTATGAAATACCTCAATGCTTCATTTGACAGAGACCCAGAAAATCCAATACTTATAGATAAATACCTCAATGGTATTGAAATAGAAGTAGATGCAATATGCGATGGAGAAGAAATACTTATACCAGGAATTATGGAACATCTTGAAAGAGCCGGAGTTCACTCGGGAGATAGTATGACTGTATATCCAAGTCAAAATATTTCAGATGAAATTGCAGAAGTAATCCTTGACTATACTAAAAAATTAGCAATAGCTCTAAATGTGGATGGTATGATAAACATACAATTCATAGCTTATAAAGGTGAAGTATATGTAATCGAAGTTAATCCAAGATCATCAAGAACTGTACCTTACATAAGTAAAGTAACTGGTGTTCCTATGATAGATCTTGCTACTAAATGTATGTTGGGACAAAAATTAAAAGACCTTGGATATGGAACAGGAGTATACAAAAAACCAAATATCGTATCGGTAAAAGTACCTGTATTTTCTACGGAAAAATTATCAAATGTAGAAGTAAGTCTTGGACCAGAAATGAGATCTACTGGAGAGGTACTTGGAGTGGGTAGGACATATAACGAAGCAGTCTATAAAGGTCTTGTAGGTTCATACAAGAACTATACTGAAAGAGGTAAGAGAGCTCTTGTTACTATAAGTGATGTAGATAAAGTAGAGTTCCTTGCTATGGCAAATAGAATGGTAGCTCTTGGATACACTTTAATTGCAACAGAAGGAACGAGAAAATTCCTAGCAGAGAATGATATTGAAAGTGAAAAAGTAAGAAAAATAACTGAAGAATCACCGAATATCATAGACAAATTAAAAACTAAAGATATAGATATAGTAATAAATACAGCTACTAAAGCAAATGATACACAAAGAGATGGATTTAAAATAAGAAGAACTGCTATAGAATATGGAGTAGAAGTTTTAACTTCACTTGATACACTAAATGCAGTTATAAGAATCATGGAAGAAAAAGTACATGAAAAAGAAATAGAAGTAATAGATATAGCAGCAATTTAATAGATAAAAATCTAGTATAAAATAAATTACCTTAGAAAAATTATAAAAACAAAGGATAGGTGTGAGATGAAAGAATCTAGAAAAGACATAATATCTATGAGAGATTTATCTAAAGAAGAGATAATCCATATATTAAAGGTTGCTAGAGACTTGGAGGAAAATCCACAACCTGAACTTATGAAGGGAAGGGTAGTATCTACCCTTTTCTTTGAGCCAAGTACTAGAACTAGACTGTCATTTTGGTCTGCTGCACAAAGGCTTGGAGCACAAGTTTTAGGTTTTGATAGTCCAGATGGAACTAGTGCAAAAAAAGGAGAAACTTTATCGGATACTATACGTATGGCAGCAGCTTATAGTGATATTATTGTTATGAGACATCCAAATGATGGAGCAGCTAGACTAGCTAGTGAAGTGTCAAATGTACCAGTACTTAATGCTGGTGATGGAAGTAATCAACATCCTAGTCAGACACTACTTGACCTTTATACTATACAAAAACAATTTGGATCATTAGAAGGAAAAAGTATAGCATTTGTAGGTGATCTTAAATATGGACGTACAGTACATTCACTTGCTAAAGCACTTACACACTTTGGAGCAACTATGTATTTTGTAGCACCTGAAAGTTTACAAATGCCCGAGTATATATGTGAAGATTTGGATAAACTGGGAATAGAGTATCATAAAGTAGAAGATTATAGAGCTATTTTAGATACGATAGACATATTTTATATGACCAGAATCCAAAGAGAAAGATTTCCAGATGATGAAGAGTATGAAAAAGTAAAAGGAGTCTATATTATAAATAAGGAAAGTATTTTAGGAAAATGTAAGAAAAATATGATTATCATGCATCCACTTCCTAGAGTAAATGAAATAGAAACAGACCTTGATAATACAAAACATGCTTTATACTTTGAGCAAGCAGCAAATGGAGTGCCAACTAGACAGGCAATGTTAGCTCTTAGTCTAGGATTAGTAGAAAAGTTAGGTGATGAATAATGGAATTACAAATTACAGCTATCAAAAGTGGTACAGTGATAGATCATCTCCCATCAGATAAAACAATAAAAATAATGGAACTACTTGACTTGGGAAGCATAGAAGAGAAAGTAACAGTAGCATTTAATGCAGATAGTAAAAGTGGGAAAAAGGGCATTATAAAAATCTCTGGAAAGAAATTAAGTGAAAAGGAGATGGCCAAAATTGCCATCTTAGCTGAAGGAGCCACAGTTAATATAATAGAAGGTTTTGTCGTAATAGAAAAAAGAACTATTAAATTAGATGAAGAACTTATTGATATTGTTGAATGTAATAACAATAAGTGCATAACAAATCTAGAACCAATAAAAACTCGATTTGCAGTAGAAGACAGGGGAAAAATCAGGTGTCATTACTGTGAAAGAACACAAGATGTAAACGATGTAATTATTAAATAATGGAGGTATGAATAGATGGCATGTAATGGAATTAAAGCATATATTGAAGATGCATTAATTTTGGAAAATAGAAAGTTAGCTGAAGGCTATTATATAATGAAAGTTAAAAGTCCCAAAACAGCAAGTGTTGCAGTAGCAGGACAATTTTCTATGTTAAAACCTAAAAATGAAATAAGAATACTTAGAAGACCAATATCTATTCACTCTGTTAATAGAGAAAAGGGAGAAATGGAATACTATTATGAAGTACTTGGAGGAGGAACTAAAGAATTTGCTAGTTTACAAGCTGGAGATTCTATAGACATTCAAGGACCCCTTGGAGTAGGCTTTGACCTTAATATAAAAGGAAAAAAAGTAGTAGCTATAGGTGGAGGACTCGGAATAGCACCTTTAAAGCAACTTCTTAATAATCTTAAGGGAGAAAATGAAGTATTACATATAGCCGGAGGTAGAAATAAAGAGCACCTTAGTATTTTAAGTAGTTTTGATAAAGATATTAAAACTCTTCCAGCTACAGATGATGGTAGTTTAGGTACATATGGAAATGTAATAACTGTACTTAAGGATTATTTAAAAGAAAATAAAATAGACATAATTTACACATGTGGACCACATGTAATGATGGAAGCAGTAGCAAGGGTAGCAAAAAAACATGGAATTAGGTGTCAAGTATCCCTTGAAGAACGTATGGCGTGTGGAGTAAAAGCCTGTATGGGATGTTCCATACCTACAACTAAAGGTATGCAAAAAGTATGTTACGATGGACCAATATTTGAAGCAAACGAGGTGATAGACGTTGAATAGATTAAAAACAAAATTTGCAGGACTAGAAATGAAAAATCCTTTAATGACAGGGTCGGGAACTTTTGGATGGGGGACGGAATACTCAGATTATTTTGACCCAAATAATCTTGGGGCAGTTGTACTAAAGGGACTTACTCTTGAACCAAGACCAGGAAATCAAGGTACAAGAATAGCAGAAACTCCAGCAGGAATGCTAAATTCAATAGGGTTAGAAAACCCTGGGGTAGAAGTATTTGAAAAAGAAACTGTAGGTATACTTAGAAAAAACTTAGGAGGAACTCACTCTATAGCTAACATAAATGGAAAAACTATTGAAGAGTATGTTGAGTTAGCTAAACGAGTAGAAGCTATAGATGAAATAACAGCTATAGAACTTAACATCTCATGTCCAAATGTTAAAGATGGGGGAATGGCTTTTGGAGCTAATCCAGAAGTAGCAGGAAGAGTAACTAAAGAGGTAAGAGCAGTTACAACAAAACCTCTTATAGTAAAGTTATCACCAAATGTAACAAATGTTGTAGAAATAGCTAAAATAGTAGAAGAAAATGGTGCAGATGCACTTGCTTTAATAAACACATTATTGGGAATGGCTATTGACATAAAGAAAAAGAAACCCGTACTTGGAAATATATTTGGAGGATTTTCTGGACCAGCAATAAAACCAGTTGCACTCAGAATAGTTTACCAAGTGAGAAAAGCAACTAATTTACCTATATTAGGTATGGGTGGAATAGCTAGTGCAGAGGATGTAATAGAGTTTATGATGGCTGGAGCCAACACTGTAGCACTAGGAACAGGATTTTTTATGAATCCAAATCTTGCTACTGAAGTAATAGAAGGACTTAATAAATACTGTGAAGAACATGGTCTTAAAAACATAGAAGAAATAGTAAATGCAGCACACCAAGATATACCAGCACCAAAATGTAGTTGCGAATAATACAGTATATAAGTAATAGTGTCTATTACTTATTAACTATTAATTATTAATTAATTAGGAGGAATTATGAAAGCAAAAAGAAGACTTATAGTAGCTCTTGATTTTCCAACATTAGATCAGGCTAAATTCATGATTGAACAACTGGGAGATACAGTAGAAATTTATAAGATAGGATTAGAACTATTTCTAAATTCTAAAGGACAAGCAATAGATTATTTAAAAAGCCTTGGAAAAGATATATTCCTTGACTTAAAGTTTCACGATATACCAAATACAACAACTATGGCATCTATCTTTGCTGCAAAAGAAAATGTGCTAATGTTTAATGTACATGCTAGTGGTGGAAGAAAGATGATGGAATCTATAAGTAAAGAAGTAAAAGCTATAAATAAAGAAACACTTGCAATAGCAGTAACTATTCTTACTAGCTTTAGTGAAGAAGAAGTAAAAGATTTGTTCCAAACAGAAAAATCAATAAAAGAATTAGCTATGCATTGGGCTAAAATGACTAAAGAAAGTGGAATGAACGGGGTAGTTTGTTCACCATGGGAAGCAAGTGCAATAAAAAAATTATGTGGAGATGAATTTAAAACTATTACTCCAGGTGTAAGACCACAATGGGCAACAGCAAATGACCAAGAAAGAATAATGACTCCATCAAAAGCACTTCAAAGTGGATGTGACTATTTAGTAGTAGGAAGACCTATCACGAAGTCAGAAAACCCAAAAAAAGCAGCTATAAAAGTACTTGAAGAAATGGAAGCTGTTTTGTAGGAGAAAAGAAGTTGGTAACAAGTAGCTAGTAATATATGTGGAGTAATAATATTCCTACATAATCAAGAATATAAAGATATAAAATGGGATTAATGTAATAAAGATTGAGATATTGGGTTAGAGAAACTTCATCAGTTAATAGAGAATAATTAATAGGTAATAGTTATTGTTTAAAAGTAATAGTAGATGAAGTTTAGACGGGGAATTAGAAAAGATATGTTTAACACTAAAATAGAGAGGATGAAGTGTTATGCTTTTGAAAAATGCAAAATTAGTAGATAGAGAAGGTACGTGGGATGTACTTGTCAAAAATGAAAAAATTGTTAATATAGATAGGGAAATAAATGAAGTAGGAATGGAAATAATAGATGCAAGTGGGAAGTATCTATTACCTGGAATGGTAGATGTGCACACGCATATGAGAGAACCTGGGTTTATACATAAAGAAGGATTTCTTACAGGTTCAAAAGCTTGTGCAAAAGGGGGAATAACAACATTTATCGACATGCCAAATACTAATCCTGCAACTATAGATTTAAAATCACTTGAAATAAAAAGAGAATTAGCTAAAAAAAGTGCAATTGTAGATTATGGCTTCCACTTTGGTGGCTCTGTAACTAACAATAAAAAAGAGATATTAAAAGCTAAAGGAGTCCTAGGAACAAAAGTATTTTTAAATGTATCAACTGGGAAGATGTTGGTAGAAGAAGATAATACACTTGATGATATCTTTGAAGCAAGCAGAATAGTAATGGTACATGCTGAAGGTGTAATGGTACAAAAAGCTATAGATTTTGCAATTAAGCACAATAAAAAATTAGTAATTGCTCATATAAGTTCTAAGGAAGAACTTGATATGGTAAGAAAAGCAAAAGAAGCATATAAGAATATTTATGTAGAAGTAACTCCACACCACTTATTCCTCAATGACACCTATGCGGAAAATCAAATGTTTAGAATGAAACCTGAGCTTAAACCTGAGTCAGATAGGGTTGCCATGTGGGAAGGGATAAAGGACGGTACTATAAATACTATAGGAACAGACCATGCTCCTCATTTAGTAGAAGAAAAGATGGCAAAAATAACATTTGGTATACCTGGGGTAGAATGGGCATTGCCATTAATGCTTAATGAAGTGAACAAAGGGAATATCACATTAGCAAAAGTAGTAGAGATGTATTCAACTGAGCCAGCAAGTATATTTGGATTGGTAGGTAAAGGTAGAGTAGAAGTTGGATATGACGCTGATTTTGTTTTAATAGATATGAATTCAGAGTATGTAATAAAAGAAGAAGAAACTGTAAGTAAATGTGCCTGGTCACCATACAAAGACTTTGATATAAAAGGACAAATTGAAAAAACTATTGTAAGAGGTACAGTAGTATTTGATAATGGAGAATTTTATAATAATAAAGGAAAGGAAGTAGAACTTAATGGATAGAAAAGTAAAAGTAGCAGAGGGGTTATTAAAAGTAGGAGCAGTAAGACTTAGTGTAAGTGAACCATTTACATTTACATCAGGAATCAAAAGCCCTATTTACTGTGACAATAGAAAAATGACAGGATCAGTTGAAGAGAGAAACACTATTATTGAAGGTTTTATTCAATTATTAAAAGGTCTTGACTTTGATGTAGTAGCTGGAACTGCTACAGCTGGAATCTCATGGGCGTCATTTATAGCTGATAGAATCCAAAAGCCAATGGCATATATAAGATCTAAACCTAAAGGATATGGAGCAGGAAAGCAAATTGAAGGTCCAGATGTAGAAGGAAAAAAAGTTGTAGTCATAGAAGACCTTATTTCAACTGGAGGTTCTGTAATTAAAGCAGTAGAAGCAGTAAGAAAAGAGGGTGGAATTGTAGCAGACGTAGTAGCTATCTTCTCATATGAGTTTGAAAAAGCACTTGTGGCATTTACTAATGCTGAAACTAACTTAAAAACTATTACAAACTTCCCAACTTTATTGGAAGTAGCTAAAGGACAAAATGTAATTAGTGCTAAAGAGTTAGAATTAGCATCTAAGTGGAACAAAGACCCTGAAAACTGGGGAAAATAAGATAACTAGCAATTAATAATTAGTAGTAAGTAACTGAGGCAGTCAGAAGGCTGTCTTTTTTTTATTTAAAATATTAATAAAAAGATCTAGCGTAAAAAATTTAGTAGTTTAACAAAAAAAGAGTAAAAAAATCAGTTTAAAAAATTAATAATAAACTACCTAAAATATTAGGTTGAAAAAGTTCTTATGATATATTATACGATAAAATATATAATTTTTATATTTAATTTGACAATGTTAGCTTGAACACTTTAATAAAATATGATATTATTTTTTAAATTACAAAATAAAGGAGGAGCTCGAATGGAAAAAATAGTTGAAAAGCGGAATAAATTAATTGGAACATATTTAAAAATATTTGGAAAACTATTTCTAATTTTTTTAGTTATAATTATCGCATTATTAATAGATTGTTTACTATTTAGTAGTGAAAAAATGAAAGGAGACTATTATTTTTTTATTTGGTGGAGTTTATTGTTTTTATACTTAGTTCTCTTTAAGAGACAATGGATTAGAGAAGAATTAACTAGCAAATCAAAAAAAATACTAACTAAAAAAGAAATAATAATATTTATCATATTAATATTATCTATTGATAATCTATTAATATTCATATTGCATTTTACAGGTCAATTGGAATGGATGCTTAAAAGTTATGAAAAGTTATTTGCTAATAATACTATTTTCGACTTAATTTGTGTAGTTTTTTACGCACCTATCTTAGAAGAATTTTTCTTTAGAAGTTATGTATTAAAAGAGTTATTAAAAGTTCACAAGACAAAAATAGCTATAGTTATGACAGGATTAATTTTTGGTTTAATTCATATGGAACCTTTACAAGTTCTATCAGCAGGCTTAAGTGGAATATTTTATGCTTATATAAGTTACAAAACTGGGAATATACGTATGTCAATGTACTTTCACTTTATAAATAATTTATTGGCTACTATTATACCAATAATAATTCATACTGATTATAAAAGTAGCTTTGGATTTATAGTAGATCTCCTAATAACTTTTGCTACCTTTCCAATATATTATGCAGGAATAAATTATATAAATAATAGGGAAAGAAATAAACTAGAGTTGAATAGCTAAAAAACTACTTTAAAGTACATGTATTTACTCAAAAATATTAGCTTAAAATATAAGAATAAAAGTAATAGAAACTTGACATAAAATGAATTTTAGTCACCAATATAATTAGTTCTATACAAAATAAAAAATTAAAAAGATAAAAGTGGTGCAGTAATATGAGACCATTAAAATAATCAGTGAAAAAAATTACTACTTTTATCTTGGTATAAAAATAATATTAGGTCTTAAAGAACATAACTGAATCTAAGTTGGATAAATCCTTCCTTATTTACTAAAAATCAAGTACTCATATAAGAAATAAGATTAAGTCACTAAATTTCAAAACTCGCTCTTAAGGAGCTCAAACAACTCCAAGTTTTTAAAGTTCCTTTCGTTAACTTAATCTAAATTTCTTATAAAGTACATGTAAATAAAAAACAGATAAAATCTTTTTTTAAAAAAATTTTATTATCTACAGTCTCAGGTCTTAGGAAAAAAATCGTCTTCTACAAAATATTTAATATGTCATTTACCAAATTGATAATTGCATCTTCTTGAGTTGTATTACCATCATCATCTAAATCTATTGTACTTCCTCCACTAGAAAAATTATTAACATATGATTGTACGTTAACTATCATATCTTGTTCAAGACTGATACCTTGTGAACTAGCATATTCTTGTATAATACTTGCTGTTGCATCATTACTAAGAACTGTTTTTATATCTTGTAAAGCTGTTTGTATAGTATTTAAATCTGCATCTGTTAAATCTTCGGGATTTGTTTTTGTTGTAAAGATATTTTGTATGGCATCCATATTACTTCCAAGATTAGCTGCTGCTTCTACTGCATCTATTGTATCTTCCAATTTTTTAAATGGATTCTCACAAGCTACAAAAGATAATGTAAATAAAATTGACAATACCAACATTATTCGTTTCATCGATACCTCCTTTTCTACACTAATATTATACGACTTTTTTAAATAAAAAAAACCGACAAATTTGTCGGCTAATTATTGAATTTTTATGGTAAATTTGTCCCGATTGCTATGGCCAAATTTTTAATTGTATTCAATTGTGTTTTACTTAAATTTCCTAATTTGGGGTTACTTTGAGCATAACTTTCATCCCACTTTTCAACTTCTGTTAAAACCTTATCTCTAATATCTTTTGATAAATTCACTCCAACTTTTGCTGCATATTCAGTAATTACTTTATTAGCTATGCTAGATTTTAATATGGTATCAATATCTTCTAAAGTTTTAATTAATACATCACCATCTGCAACAGTTAATTCTTGATTAGCTTTAAATTTTCCCACAACTCCACTTGCTGAATCAACATTTTTTTCCAAATTTGCTGCTGCTTCTACTGCATCTACTGTTTCTTTCATCTTATCTAATGGATTACACCCCATTAGAAACAGTGCCATAATAAACATAATTCCTAATAATATCTTTTTCATCTTCCTACCTCCATTTTTTTTAACATCACTAGTCCCTGTGTTAAGTATACTATAACTAAATTAAATAAGTCAAACTTTTTATGTTCAAATTTGATTATTTTATTCGTATTTTGAATTTAATTCTATTTTATAATCATTATGTTCTAAAATAGTCGAACGAAATTAAAAAATTAGTATATACAATATTAAAGTAGGAAGAATAAAAGTTTTTACTTTTGTTGTTTTTTAATACTTTCTAGGTGATAAAGGTATAGTAAACCATTTTTTCTATATTTATATAACATATCTAATCTCTTCTTGAAAAAATAGTTGTTATTATATATTATATTCCATATGTTATCTTCCTTTTTTCATTTGATTATACAAGATAGATATAAAAAATTTAAAAGTTGAAATTTTACACTTTACTTTATCAGAAAAAAAAGTTAAAATAATATATGAACAGATATTCATGTATAAGGAGGAATTTATGGAAGATAATATAAAGGTTTATAGACTTGATAAGCTGGATTGTGCACACTGTGCAACAAAAATTGAAGATGAAATAGGAAAATTAGAGGGCATTATTGAATACAATTTAAATTTTGTAAAAAAAACTTTAAAAATCAAAGTAAAAGGAAAAAATAGTAGTAATATAAGTAAAAAAATTACTGAAACAGTAAAATTAATAGAAAACCATGTAGATGTTCAAGAACTTTCTTTAAATAAAGAAAAAAAATTCAAATTGGAAAATTTATTTTGTGCATCTTGTGCAGAAAAAATAGAGAAGGCTATTTTAAACTTGGAAGAAGTTAATGAAGGTTCTTATAATTTTTCAACGCAAATATTAAAATTAACCCTTGATAATAAAGTTGATATAAATCAATTTATAGAAAAATTGCAAGGTTTAGTTGATTCATATGAAGACGGAGTTACTGTTACATATCTTTCTAAAAAAACATTAAAAAAAGAGGTACTAGAAGAGGAAGTTAGTTCAAAGGAAAATTTTATTAATTTACTTGGATTTAGTCTTTTTATCCTTGGAGTATTTATTGGAAAAGAAGCCTTATTTGGAAAGGGACTATTTCTTCTTTCATATATTTTAGTAGGTGGAGACATTGTTTTAAAATCCTTTAAAAACATCAATAGAAAAACTTTTTTTGATGAAAATTTTTTAATGACTATTGCTACTTTTGGAGCTTTTGCAATTGGTGAATACCCTGAAGCAACTGCTGTAATGATTTTTTATAAAATAGGAGAATTTTTTCAAGGTAAAGCTGTAAAAAAATCAAGAAACTCAATTGAAGAATTAATGGATATAAGACCTGATTATGCAAATTTATTAATTAAGGGAAAAGTAGAAAAAGTTGAACCTGAAGATATTAATGTAAATGACATAATTCTTATTAAACCGGGAGAAAAGGTTCCATTAGATGGGACTGTAATAAAAGGGACTTCCACTCTTGATACTTCTGCTTTAACTGGAGAATCTGTTCCTAGAAAGGTCAGCATAGATTCTAACATACTTAGTGGTAGTATAAATAAAAATGGTATATTGGAAGTTAGGGTAAAAAGAACTTTTTATGATTCAACTGCAAGTAAAATACTTGAACTTGTTGAAAATGCCAGTTCAAATAAAGGAGAAACAGAAAAATTTATTACTAAATTTTCTCGTTATTATACACCTATAGTTGTAATTATAGCAATATTAACTGCGATACTACCTTCTATATTATTTGGAGATTTTAATAGCTGGTTATATAGAGCTCTTATCTTCTTAGTAATTTCTTGTCCTTGTGCTCTTGTTGTTTCTGTTCCTCTAGGTTTTTTTAGTGGAATAGGTAATGCAAGTAAAAAAGGTGTTTTAGTTAAAGGAGGAAACTATTTAGAAGCACTAAATAAATTAGATTCTATTATTTTTGATAAAACTGGAACTTTAACGGAAGGGAAATTTAATGTTTCTAGTATTAATGTTGTTGAAGATTTGACAGATAAAGAAACTCTTTTAGAAATAGCTGCCTTAGGTGAAGCAAATTCCAACCATCCAATAGGGCATAGTATAAAAAAACACTATGGAAAAAATTTAGATATAAGTAGGTTAGAAAATTATACAGAAATTGAGGGATATGGAATCTCTGTATTAATCGACAATAAATTAACTCTTATTGGAAATAAAAAATTATTTGATAGGGAAGGGATAGATGTAGAAGAAAATAGTGATTATGGTACAGTTATATATATTAGCCATCAAGGGAAATATATTGGAAATATTGTTATTAAAGATAAAATAAAAGAAGATTCTAAAGAAACAATTAAAAAATTAAAGGAATTAGGAAAAAAGGTATACCTTTTAACAGGAGATAATAAAAAAGTTGGTGATAGAATAGGAAGGGAACTTGGAATAGATAAGGTTTATTCAAATCTATTGCCTCAAGAAAAAGTTAACATATTTGATCAAATAAAAAAAGAAAGCTCTGAACTTGTTGCTTTTGTAGGAGATGGAATTAATGATGCGCCAGTTCTTGCCAAAGCAGATATAGGTATTTCAATGGGTGGTGTAGGAAGTGATGCGGCTATAGAAGCATCTGATATAGTTTTAATGGAAGACAAACCAATTAAGATTATTTCTGCTTTAAAAACTGCCAAGAGAACTAGGCAAATTATTACTCAAAATATAATTTTTGCATTAAGTATAAAAATTGCAATTATGGCACTAGGAATTATGGGTAACGCTACTATGTGGGAAGCAATCTTTGCAGATGTTGGAGTTTCTTTATTAGCAGTACTTAATTCTACAAGAATTTTGAAAGGTTAATATAAGAAACAATAAATATTTAATAGGAAATATTTTTTTGATAAACTAGAAAAGCTATTTTAGCCAAAATCCTTCTTTATTTATTAAAAATCAAGTATTTATATGAAAAATGAAATTAAGCACAAAAATTCTTAAACAAAAAAAATGACTCAAATAAAAAATATGAGTCATTTTTAAGTTTAAGAAAATTTAATTGTCCATAGATTTTTCTTAAGATGAACTTTCCTTAATCATTCCTTCTTAATTCCAAAATTAAGTTGCCATCTTCTTGTTTTATTGTATGTGAGTCTATCATCATACCAATCAAATCAAACTCCATTTCAGACTCACTTGCACCATTTAATTGCCAATAATATTCTTCAACATCTTCTTGTCTTTGTATATCCAATGAATCTCTAATATCATTTATTTCACTATTAGTTAAATTTACCTTTTTCACAACAAACTTTATTACAAACCCTGCTTTATTATGTTTTATACTAACATCCAAATCTTCATTTCCATTTGACATAAAAAAAGTTGTAATTTCATCAATAATTTTCGTTATTTTTTTAATAGATTCTATCATAGAATTTTTCTCCTAAATTAAATTTATGAATTAAAGGAACAAATACCCCAGCTACTAAACCTCCAGAGAAACCATTATTGTATAAATTCATCCCCCCATGTATTATACCAACATTATTCACAACAAACAAGTGAAAAAAACCAGCAATAATTCCTATAAATGGTCCATGCACTCCTGCTATAGGAGCAAGAGTAGTACCAAAAAGAGCAGTTAATGCTACAGAAAAGTTATTATATTCTCCCATATTCAAATAACTTGCAAAAACAACCCCAAGTACAATAGGAACGGTATTTACAGGATGCTTTCCAAAAGCACCAAATCCAAATACAGTAAATATACCTGCTATAAGAGGTCCATTAAGTGGTGTTCCTAAAAAACTGACTAAAGCCAATGATAATAGTCCCAATATGCCAGCATTTAATAATGTAAGTCCAAATCCTTCAGTTAGTATAAAATCTGATATTAGTCTTCCACTACTTGCCATAAGTATATCATAACCAACAAAAGAATTTTTGTTTATATAATATCCTAAAAATAAAAATATTACAAAAGTAAAGGTTAGTATAAGTTTTAAACTAAAGTCATAATCAGAGGAGAGTAGATAATATCTTTCTAGGATTAACCCCTTCCCTCTAAATACAGCTGCAAAAATATTTCCAAGAATTCCTGCAGTAAAACCTATATTATATAAATTGTATCCATCATGAAATTTTAACATATGCGATGACAAAGGAGTCATTATAAAACCTGTTATAATTCCTGAACTCATCCCAAAAAAAATCTTAGCCCATAAACTTAATTGGGGATTAAATAATAAATAACTTACAACAGGAGCTAAACCTGTAGTAAACATCATTACTCCAAAAATACCCTTAAAATTTATCTTTTCCCTTTTAGCATATAAATATCCTCCTAGATAAATAGGAAGTACATTTACAACTGTTTTACCAAAAAAAGCAAAACCGATAGCTACAAAATATCCAGCAAATATAAGTCCATTTACAGGAATTTTCATCTTATATATTATTAAAAGATTTAGGAAACCTAACAATGCTACATTGAATAAATTAGGGTAATATCCGCCAACTAGAATATAATCAGTCACTAAAATTCCAGGATGTTTAATTATTTCTACTAGTCCCTTTGATAATCCATTAAAACCAAGGGTAATAGAGATTATAAATAATAATAGTGGAAATATTGCTAAAATTAAAATTTTCTTTTCATAACTTATTTTTTTTTCTACTTTAATCCTTTTCATAGGCTACCTACTTTTCTCTCAGGTATTTTGATAGTTTTTTTTCAATTTCATTAACTTTTAGTTCCAATGAGCTCAAAATCCAAAATTGAAAATGATTTATTTTTTGTTGCTCATGTATTAACCATATAGCTTTCAGTGCAGCAAAAAATGTTGCTACTTGTAAAGCTAGTGTGTATGAAATAGTATTGAATATAGCTCCCAATATAAAAACTAAGAGTATAATAAGAAGGAGAAGCTGGTTAACTACTTTATGGTATTTTGAACCTTTTCTACTTCCAATTTGTCCAACAATTTTTCTTACTCTCTCTTTTTCTAATTTATATTCTTCTAATTGTGCCTTTAACTCTTGATAATTTCCTTCGTTCATAATTCCTCCACAGTTTTTTTATTCATTATTATACTATTAATAATATAAAATTTCATTAAAATTTTGGTATTTTTTATATATAATTATCATGCAAATTTAAAAAGACTATTGTTAAAAACAGTCTTCATTAATATTTTATTTTTTTACTTTCCTTACTTCATTATACTCTTGAATTTTTGCTTTTATCTTTTCAATTTGTATATCAGTGAAGTCTTCATCAAGTAATGATTCAAAATTTAATGTTTCTAATTCAACCATATAATTTAAATTACTTTTTTTACAATATTTTACAAATGATCGGAATCTAAAGAATATTTTAGAAATTTTATCACCTTTAATTAAATAATTTTTAAGATCAAGATCATAATATCCACTTCTATACTCCTCAAAATAAGATTTAGCATTTTTTATTTTAGTTTCAGTTAGAGCCAAATTTGAAAAATCTAATGATTCTAATTGATCTACATAAACTAATCCCAATTCTTCACATAATTTTTTAAACGATTCAAATTTTCTTGCTTCATAATAATCATTTATAAGCACTCTATAAGATATTAAATCAGAATTTAGCACTTCATCGATTTTTTCTTCAGTTATATCAGATACTAATTGATGTGACATAGTAGCATTTTTATCTTCTAATTCTTTTATTTTAAGATCTCTATTCTTAAGTTCTTGATCTAATTTATCCAATAAATTCTGATCAATTCTTTCACTATTATCCCTTTCAGACAATTGACTTTCTAATCTTTCGATTTCTGCATATAATTTCTTAATTTTAGTGTCTTTTTGTCTAATAACGTCATTTAAAGAGTCACACTCTTCTCTTAACACTTCAATCTCATCGTATAGTTCATCTATACTTTCTTTTCCTCCACCTAAGCTACTTAATATTTTCTTAAACAATGCGAACACTCCTCATGTTTTAAATTTAGACTTTTGTCTAGGATGTATTAAAGATACAACATTAATTATGTCAACAGATATTAGAAGTTTGTATCTTTTTTTCTTCATATAGTATTTTTTATTATTAATAAATTATAACTTATTTTTTTCTAATTTTAAATAGTAAACATTTTTTTTTTTGATTTATTTGACTCAGAAGATACTGAAACTATAATTTTATAAGAAAAAACTCTGGATGATGCAGTATTTAATAAAAATTTTTATTTTTATGAAAAAAATATTGACACTTCCTTTCCTTTATAGTATACTTTAATTCGCCTTGAGGGGAAACCTCACTGGTATGCGGGAGTAGCTCAGTTGGTAGAGCGTCAGCCTTCCAAGCTGAATGTCGCGAGTTCGACCCTCGTCTCCCGCTCCATTATTTTTAACAATCTAAATTTGGGGCGTTCGTTTAGTGGTTAGGACTCCAGGTTTTCATCCTGGCAACAGGGGT